>JANMXB010000606.1:0-27872 GCA_031380765.1 Pseudomonadota bacterium
AAAAGCCGCCTGGGTCGCGCTGATCTCCACGTCGACCGGGTCTTCGGAGTCGGCAAGCAGCTTGGACAGTTCCAGGATGGTCTTGCGCGGCACGATAACTTCCTGGCGCGGTAGCTCGGCGTCGAGCTGCATCGAGCAATAGGCCAGCCGGTGACCGTCGGTCGCCACGAGCTTGAGTTGCTTGTCTTCCACGACCAGCAGCAAGCCGTTCAGGTAATAACGGATGTCCTGCTGGGCCATGGCGTACTGCACCAGCGCCAGGAGCTTCCTCAGGTCTTTTTGCGGCAGGGAAAATTTCGACACGTCCCCGGCGGGGCGCGCCAGGCGCGGAAAATCCTCGGCCGGAAGGGTCTGGAGCGTGAACCGGCTGCGACCGGACTTCACTTGCAAGCGCTTGTCCTGGGTGGAAAGCGTGACTTCACCGTCCGGAAGGGCGCGCAGGATCTCGACCAGCTTGCGCGCACCGACGGTTATGCCTTTCGTGTCGCCAGTCTGCTCGAGGGCAGAGCGCGAC
Source organism: Pseudomonadota bacterium (assembly GCA_031380765.1). Classification (GTDB taxonomy): domain Bacteria; phylum Pseudomonadota; class Gammaproteobacteria; order Burkholderiales; family SG8-39; genus SZAS-79. The sequence goes on from JANMXB010000606.1 coordinate 515, forward strand.
ACGATCTGGATCTCTATGTCGGTTGCCAGGAATGAAAGCGTGTCGCCCGATTTTTCGATCAGGACATTCGACAGGATCGGCAGCGTGTGGCGACGTTCGATGATGCCGCTTACCGCGGAAAGCGGCGCGAGGAGTTCGTCGCGTTTTGCTTTTACCAGAATCATCTTTTATATCCTTGGTAATAATTAATAGAGGGCATAACTTCCGTGGATAAAACAAAAAGCCCTCTCGACACAGCGGCTTGCAGGACAAACCACCCTGCAATCGGGCTGTGCACTGCCTGTGTATCGTTTTGGATAACTTTCAGGACGGCGTGCAAACGCCGAGTTACCCACAATCTGTACGCATTTGCTGCACACCTTGTCCCGGGCGGAGATGTCGTTTCGGTAACCGGCCGGACACTCATCCTTTCAGCACCTGCTCAAGCACCAGGTAGTCGCGATTCATCACCGAATCCTGCTTGCGCAGGCTGGCGATGGTGCGGCACGCGTGCAGCACGGTGGTGTGATCCCGGTTGCCGAACGCTTCGCCGATCTCCGGCAGGCTCATTTGGGTGAGATCCTTGGCCAGCGCCATCGCAACTTGCCGGGGACGTGCCACGTTCCGGCTGCGTTTCTTGGAGTGCATGTCCGAGATCTTCAGCTTGAAGAACTCGGCCACGGTCTTCTGGATGTTTTCGACCGTGATCTGGCGATTGGCGACATTCAGGATGTCGCGCAGCGCGTCCTTCGCGAGGTCGAGGGACAATTCCCGGGCGTTGAAGCGCGAGTACGCGAGTACTTTCTTCAGCGCACCCTCCAGTTCGCGCACATTCGAACGGATGTGCTTCGCGATGAAAAACGCGATGTCTTCGGAGAGCACGACCGACTCGGCCTCCGCCTTTTTGAGCACGATTGCAACCCTCATTTCGAGTTCGGGAGGTTCTATCGCCACCGTGAGCCCCCAGCCGAAACGCGAAATGAGACGCTCCTCCATGCCGGAAATCTCTTTGGGATACGTGTCGCAGGTGATGACGATCTGCTTATGTGCCTCGACCAGTGCATTGAACGCGTAGAAGAACTCTTCCTGGGTACGGCCCTTGTTCGAAAAGAACTGGATATCGTCGATCAGCAGCAGGTCGAGCGAGTGGTAATAGCGTTTGAACTCGTCGAACGACTTCTGCTGGTAGGCGCGCACCACGTCGGTGACGTACTGCTCTGCGTGGATATAGCGAATTTTTGCGTCCGGCCGTTGCGCGGCGACGAAATTGCCGATCGCCTGGACGAGGTGGGTCTTGCCCAAGCCTACGCCGCCATAGACAAACAGCGGATTGTAGGAAATGCCCGGGTTCTCGGAGACTTGGATCGCGGCCGCGCGGGCAAGCTGGTTCGCCTTGCCGGTGACGAAACTGTCGAACGTAAACCCCGGGTTCAATCGGGCGCGCTCGAGCGAGTGCGGGACTTTGGCCTGCACGGGCAGTGGCGGTAAAGGGGTGGCGCGGACCGCACCGTCTGCCCCGCGGGCAAGCACCAGTTTCAGGGAAACCGTGCTGACGCCTTCTTCGGAAAACAACTTTTCGATCCGCCCGGAGAACCGCTCGCGCACCAGCTCGAGCACGAACCGGTTCGGGGCCGCAAGCGTCAGGCTGCCGGCGTCGGTCGCCGTGCCATCGACCGCCAAGGGTCGGATCCAGGTGTTGAATTGTTGAGCCGGGAGTTCGCGTTCAAGGCGGCGCAAACAGGCGTCCCAGAGGTTCTGCATGGAAGTATTTTTCGGTCTTTCGCCGCACGGTTTGGAGAGCGCTGGCGCCGCGAAGGAACGGCCGCTTTTCGTGGTGCTGATTCTACTCTCTCCAAAGGCAGTTATCCACAGGGCAGGCGCGAAAATCCGGATGTGTCTCGGTATGTAAATTCATGGGCTTACGCGAAGTTTCCACAGGGCGCTGAAATGGGTGTATGCAAGGCAGGCAAAGCGTGCCGGAGATGCCGGGCGACCAGTTGAACCCAGCTTGGATTGAGGCATCAGAATCCACCAGGAACCCTGCTGCCGCGTTCTTGGGCACGAACAGCCCCGTGCAAGGTAAATCTCTACCCGGACGAAAATCTCGCGATCTCTCTTCACCGGTTCGGGGATGAAATGGCCTCCCGAAATAGGCTGACCTATTTCAAGGGATGGATACTGGCAGTCTCGCCTGCCGGCTCAAGTCGCCCGCGCCTGCGGCGCAGAAGAAAAGGACTGGGCTGCGTCCGCCCGTCGATCGAGTACATGACAAGCTGTGGATAACTCTGCCGGCAAACTCACCAGCCACCAGAAATCCTGGAAAGTTGACAAGGGGTTAGGTAGAGCGTGTAATACGCGCCTTTTTGCGCCCCGAGGCGGTTATGAAGCGAACTTATCAACCCTCCAAAACACGCCGCACCCGGACCCACGGGTTTCGCGCGCGCATGAAAACCCCAGGTGGCCGCGCCGTGATCAACGCCCGCCGCGCGCGCGGTCGCGTGCGCCTGGCCGTCTGACGGTCGAGGATCCGTTTTTACGCGTGGCCGGCAGCGACGCAACGCACAAGACGGGATTCGGCAGGGACAAGCGCATCCGCACCAGCGTGGAGTTCGAAGCGCTCATGCGCAACGGCACCCGACGGAGCCTGAACGGATTCAACTTTTTTTTTTCCACGCGTCCGGCAGGCGCCGCGCGGCTTGGCATTCTGATATCGCGCAAGCACGCCGCGCTCGCCACGGACCGCAATCGCATCAAACGGTGCATCAGGGAAGCATTCAGGCAGGCGCAGACGGAACTGGGCGCCCTCGACCTGCTGGTGCGCCCTCCCTACGGTCTGAAACCTTCGTCGGATACAGTCGGGCGATTGCGAACCTGTCTTGAAAGGCTGGCCAAGTGAAGAACCCGCCGTGAAAATAATCCTCCGCACCCTGATCCGCGTCTACCAATACTTTGTGAGCCCGATGTTCGGGCCGAGTTGCCGTTTTTTTCCGACCTGTTCGGAATTCGCCGACGAAGCGATCCGCTGCCACGGCGCGCTGCGGGGATCGATGCTGGCGGCAAAACGCATCGCGTGCTGCCACCCCTGGCATGTGGGGGGATTTGACCCAGTGCCCGGGCGCCGCGAATCGTGAAATCCATGGATACCCAAAGACTGATCCTGTTTTTCGTTTTCAGTTTTTCGCTGCTGCTGCTCTGGACGGAGTGGGAAAAAGAGCAGCGACCCAAGCCGGCGCCGGTTTCCACGACCGCGCCGCAAACACGCGACACCAAGGTCGTTCCCGGTGCAGTCCCAACGCCTGCGACAGCACCAGTTGGCGCCGCTGTGCCGGCGGCTACTGTGCCGGCCCCAGCCCCGGCCACGGCAAAGGGCGAGATCGTCCAGGTCAGGACCGATCTTTTGATCGCAGATATCGATACGCTTGGCGGAGGGTTGGTCAGGCTCGAGCTTCTCAAGCACAAGGAGACCGACGATCAGTCGAAGAATCTGGTGCTTCTGGGCCCGGAACACCAGTATTTCGCGCACAGCGGGCTCACCGGAGACGGTGGACCTAACCATCGCACTTTGTGGCGGGCCCTGCCCGGCGATCGGACCCTCGACGAAGGCAAGAACTCGCTCGAGCTGCGCCTCGCGGCCGAAGGCAAGGATGGGTTGGCGGTCGAAAAAGTGTACACGTTCAAACGCGACAGCTACATCGTCGACGTCGCGTTGGAAATTCGTAACCCGGGCGCAGCCCCGGTCGCTCCCCACGCCTACTTCCAGCTGACCCACGACGGCAAGCAGGCGGCCGGAGGCAGTTCCCTCGCCCAGTCGTTCGGCGCCCAGAGCTTCAACGGGTTTGCCGAGTACACCGCGGAAAAGAAATTCGAGAAGATCCAGTATTCGGATGTCGACAAAGGCAAGGTCGACCACGCAAAGCAGGCGAGCGACGGATGGATAGCGTTCGTGCAGCATTATTTCGTCGCTGCATGGGTGCCCACCGCCGCGGGCCCCCGCGATTACGTCATTGAGAAGCGCCCCGACGGGATCTACAGCGCCCGGGTGGTACTGCCTGTCCCGCCCATCGCCCCAGGGGCGACGGCCAAAGTCGTCGCCCCGCTCTATGCCGGGCCGCAGGAGCAGCGCAGGCTCAAGGAAGTAGCGCCGGGATTCGACCTGGTCGTCGACTACGGGTGGCTCACCATAATTGCCTGGCCGCTGTTCTGGCTGCTCGAGAAATATCACAGCCTGGCGGGCAACTGGGGCGTGGCGATCATCCTCCTCACGGTCACGATCAAGATCGTTTTCTTCCCGCTCTCGGCAGCCAGCTACAAGTCCATGGCGAAAATGAAACTCGTCACCCCGAGGCTGACGAAGATCCGCGAGATGTACGCCAACGACCGGGCGCGTCAGAACCAGGCGATGATGGAACTCTACAAGACGGAGAAGATCAACCCGCTCGGCGGGTGTTTTCCGATTCTGGTGCAGATTCCGGTTTTCATCGCCCTGTACTGGGTGTTGCTCGCCGCGATCGAGCTGCGCCATGCGCCGTTCATGCTCTGGATCCATGACCTTTCCGCGCTCGATCCGTATTACGTCCTGCCGATCCTGATGACCGTGACCATGGTGATCCAGACTAAGCTGAACCCGGTCCCGCCAGACCCTGTCCAGGCAAAGGTGATGATGTTCATGCCGTTCGTGTTCAGCATCTTCTTTTTCTTTTTCCCCGCGGGCCTGGTCCTCTACTGGCTCGTCAACAACATACTTTCCATAGCACAGCAATGGCAGATCCAGCGCATGTTCGAGCGCGACAAACCTGCCCATGCAAAACGCTGACCCGGTTCGCGACACGATCGCAGCGATCGCCACGCCGGCCGGCCGGGGCGGCATAGGAATCGTCCGCGTCTCCGGAGCGAATGCTGCCGTCATTGCCGAGGCGGTCCTGGGACACTTGCCCGAAACGCGCCGTGCAACACTGGCCGCGGTGCGCGACACGCACGGCAACCAGATCGACCAGGGAATCGCGCTCTTTTTCTCCGGCCCGCATTCCTATACGGGCGAGCCTGTGCTCGAACTGCAGGGCCACGGCGGGCCGGTCGTGCTGGGCTCGGTGCTGGCAGCGTGCATCGACGCCGGCGCGCGCATTGCAGAACCTGGCGAGTTTACGCGCCGCGCGTTTCTCAATGGCAAGCTCGACCTGGCCCAGGCTGAGGCGGTCGCCGATCTTATCGAAGCGGCCACCATGCAGGCGGCGCGCAGCGCGTTGCGGTCGCTTTCGGGCGAATTTTCCGCAGCGATCGATTCACTGGTTGCGCAGGTTACCGAGGTCAGGGCGCTGACGGAGGCCCTGCTGGATTTTCCGGAAGAACAAATTGATAGCGTGCATATGGACGATGTGCGCAGGCGTCTTCAACTTGCCAGACAGGCTCTTGCCCAGGTGTTTGCCCGCAGCCGGCAGGGCAGCCTGTTGCGATCAGGAATCAACGTCGTGCTCGCCGGCCGGCCGAACGTGGGCAAGTCGAGCCTGCTCAATCGCCTGGCGGGCGAAGAGCGCGCCATTGTTACTGCGGTTCCGGGTACGACCCGCGACGCAGTCCGCGAAACGATTGCGATCGAGGGTGTGCCGCTGAACATAGTCGACACCGCGGGCCTGCGCGAAGCGGCTGACGAGGTTGAGCGCTTTGGCATCGAGCGCACCTGGCGGGAGCTTGGGCGCGCAGACCTGGCATTGGTGGTTACGGACTCGGCCGGCGGACTTATAGCGGACGACCGCGAGATCGTCGCCCGCCTGCCGAAGGATATCGTCCAAATCCATGTCATAAACAAGATCGACCTGGCAGGGATGCAACCGGCGATTCACGACGGCAATCCCCCGAAAGTGCTCGTGTCTGCCAAGTCAGGCGCCGGCATCGACCTGCTGCGCGCCGAGTTGCTCCGGGCGGCCGGTTGGGAGAAGTCGGGTGAGTCCTTGTTCGTTGCGCGCGAACGCCATTTACGCGCCCTCAGTGAAGCCAGCGAACACCTCGCCGCGGCGGCGGGGCATGAGGAACGCTGGGAATTATTTGCCGAGGAATTGCGGCTGGCCCAGCAGGCTCTTTGCGCAATCACCGGAGAATTCACGGCTGACGACCTGCTGGGAGAAATTTTTTCGCGTTTCTGCATCGGCAAGTGAACGCTGCACGCGACACCTTTGTCAATCCGCTTGCCAGTCTGATCCTGTGCGGGATCGGAGGCGCACTTTTTGCATGGCTCAAAACGCCTTTGCCCTGGATGATCGGCCCGCTTTTGCTGATGGCCGCGCTCAATTTCGGGGGTGCCGGCCTAAGGGCGCCCCCGGCGTGCCGGCAGGTAGGCCAGGTGATCATCGGTGCCGCCCTTGGCCTTTACTTCACACCTGCGGTCACCCAGCAGGTCGTTTCCTACTGGCATTTCCTGCTGCTCGCCGCAGGCTTGGCCATCGTGATCGCGTGCGCTTGCGCGTGGTTTGTAAGTGCGGTTACCGATACTGATCGAACGACGGCCTTTTTCTCGAGCGTGCCCGGGGGCGCGGCGGAAATGGCGGTGCTGGCGGAGCGCTACGGTGCGCGGGTCGACCGGGTCGCCATCGCGCAGTCCATGCGGATCATTGCGGTGGTCATCGTGGTCCCTTTTGCGCTGACCTACGCCGGAGTCCATGGGGCGGATGTTTATGTCCCGGCGACGACTGTCCTCGATTGGGGCCGCCTGGGACTCCTCCTCATGCTTGCGGCGGCCGGGGGTGGCGTGCTTGCGGCGGCGGGGGCGCCGAACGCATTTATGCTGGGCCCCCTCTTCAGTGTGATCGGGCTGACAGTCAGCGGAGTTGAGCTGTCGACCATCCCTCCCGTGGTGTCCAATACCGCCCAGCTGATGATTGGCTGCGCGCTGGGTGGACGGTTCGAGCGCCGCTTTCTGGGCCGGGTTCCGGGGTTCGTGGCTGCCACCCTTGCAAGCATCGTGCTGGCGCTCGTACTCGCGGCGACGCTGGGCGCAGGCCTTGCTTGGGCGTACGGATTGCCAGTCCCAAGCGCGGTTCTTGCGACCGCGCCGGGGGGTATCGCCGAAATGTGCATTACCGCCAAAGTGCTTCAACTCGGCGTGCCGCTGGTCACCGCTGCGCACGTGACGCGCGTTATCGTCCTCGTCACCGGCACGGGAACCCTCTTCAGGCTTGCGCGGGTTGTTGCGAAAAAACTGAGAAAGTTCTAAGCATTCATAAAGTTGCGGGGACGCCAGCCGGCTTTGCTGCGCAGCAATTCGAACCGCGCCGGCAAGCGGCGGGTGTGCCGCGCCGTGGCCCCGCTGCTACAATTCCGGGCATCAGAAATCAAAAATTTCGGCCCGGCCAGCCCAGGGCCGTTTTCATTTTGGAGCGTACTTGATGAATCAACCTGGCACCGCCGTCGAGGCACCCGCGTACGTGCGCCACCGGCGCCTGCGCGACTGGGTAACGAAGATGGCGCAGCTCACCCAGCCCGCGCGCATTGTGTGGTGCGACGGTTCGGAAGAGGAAAACGAGCGCCTGTGCAGCGAGCTCGTCAGCGCGGGGACGTTCCTCAAGCTGAACGAAAAGTTGCGGCCGCACAGCTTCCTCGCGCGCTCTCATCCGACTGATGTTGCGCGCATGGAGGATCGGACATTCATCTGCAGCGCCAGAAAGGAAGACGCCGGCCCGACGAACAACTGGGAGGATCCGGCGGACATGCGCGCCACGCTTTCGCGCCTCTTCGACGGCTGCATGCGCGGGCGCACGATGTACGTGATGCCGTTTTCCATGGGGCCCATCGGCTCGCATATCGCCCAAGTCGGCGTCGAGATCTCCGACTCGGCCTACGTGGTGGTCAACATGCGCATGATGACTCGAATGGGGCGGGCAGTGATCGATCACCTCGGTGAAGACGGCGCATTCGTGCCGTGCGTGCATTCTGTCGGCGCGCCGCTGGCGCCTGGCGACAAGGACGTTGCGTGGCCCTGCAACGTCAAGGACAAGTGGATCGTACACTTCCCGGAAACGCGCGAGATCTGGTCTTTCGGCTCGGGTTATGGCGGCAATGCGCTGCTCGGCAAGAAGTGCCTGGCGCTGCGCATTGCCTCCATCATGGCGCGCGACGAAGGATGGCTGGCAGAGCACATGCTGATTCTCGGCGTCGAATCGCCGCAAGGCGGCAAGCACTACATATCGGCTGCATTTCCGTCCGCCTGCGGCAAGACCAACTTCGCGATGCTTATCCCGCCCAAGAGCTTTGCCGGCTGGAAGGTCACCACGGTAGGGGAAGACATTGCGTGGATCAAGCCGGGTCAAGATGGCCGTTTCTACGCGATCAATCCGGAAGCCGGATTCTTCGGCGTGGCACCCGGGACCTCGGAGGCGACCAATCCCAATGCGATGAAAACCCTGCGCGCCAACGTCATCTTCACCAATGTGGCGCTGACGCCCGAGGGCGACGTGTGGTGGGAGGGGATGACCGAAACGCCGCCGCCGAAACTCATCGACTGGCAGGGCCACGGCTGGACTCCGGGATGCGGCAGGCTGGCTGCGCATGCCAATGCGCGATTCACCGTGCCGGCGTCCCAATGCCCTTCGATGGATGCGCAATGGGAAGATCCGGCCGGCGTGCCCATCTCGGCCTTCCTGTTCGGGGGGCGGCGCTCTTCGACGGTGCCGCTGGTAGTCGAGGCGCCAAGCTGGGAAGACGGCGTATACATGGCTGCGACGCTGGGGTCGGAAACCACCGCCGCCATCACCGGCAAAGTCGGCGTTGTACGGCGCGATCCGATGGCGATGCTCGCGTTCTGCGGCTACAACATCGGTGACTACTTCGCCCACTGGCTCGAGGTCGGCAAAAAAGTGTCCCGGCCGCCGAAGATATTCCGCGTGAACTGGTTTCGGCGCGACGCAGCCGGAAAATTCATCTGGCCGGGTTTTGGGGAGAACATGCGCGTGCTGCAGTGGATAGTGGAGCGCTGCGAAGGCCGCGCCAACGGCAGCGCAACGGCGCTTGGGATAATGCCGCGCTACGAAGACCTCTCGTGGAAGGGCCTGGAAAAATTTACTCCCGCCAGGTATGCCGAACTGATCGAAGTCGAGCATGGCGCCTGGGCCGAGGAGTTGCATTCGCACGACGAACTGTTGGGCAAGCTTGGCACCCACCTGCCTGTGGAACTCGAAGCGCGGCGCACGTTGTTGCACGAAAAGCTCGCCGCGTAGCCATTCAGGCGTTCGCATGAGTCACGTATTTCATCGCACCCCGAAAAACGAATACCCGGTGGCGGTGCGCGGCGACGGCGCCTACCTCGTGGACAGGGAAGGCAAGCGTTACCTCGATGCGTCCGGCGGCGCGGGGGTGTCCTGCCTTGGTCATACAGACCGGGCAGTGGTTGCAGCGATCAAGGCCCAGCTTGACCGGCTGCCCTTCGCCCACACCTCATTCTTTACCAACGAGCCAATGGAAGCCCTGGCCGATGAACTGATCCGCCGCGCGCCCAAAGCGTTTGACAGGGTCTACTTCGTGTCCGGCGGATCAGAGGCCATCGAGGCCGCGCTCAAGCTCTCGCGCCAGTATTTCGTCGAGAAAAGCGAACCGCAGCGCGAGCACATCATTGCGCGCCGCGGCAGCTACCACGGCAATACCCTTGGTGCGCTGGCCGTGGGCGGCAACGCCTGGCGACGCAAGCAGTTCGAGCCATTGCTAATCGACGTTTCGCACGTGTCCCCGTGCTATGCCTATCGCGGCAAAGAGTCTGCCGAGACCGACGAAGCCTACGCCGCACGCCTGGCCGGGGAACTGGAGGCAGAGATCCTCCGCCTTGGCGGCGACAAGGTGATCGCATTCGTTGCCGAAACCGTAGTGGGCGCGACCCTGGGCGCGGTAACGCCGGTACCCGGCTACTTCAGGCGCATCCGCGAAGTGTGCGACAAGTACGGCGTGCTGCTGATCCTCGACGAGGTTATGTGCGGGATGGGGCGTTGCGGCGCACTCTTCACATTCGAACAGGAAGGGATCGTGCCCGACCTCGTGTGCATCGCGAAGGGACTGGGCGCCGGCTATCAGCCGATCGGCGCGGTGATCACCACCGGAAAAGTCTATGACGCGATCGTGTCCGGCAGCGGGTTTTTCCAGCACGGTCATACTTACCTGGGGCACGCGGCCGCGTGCGCTGGCGCACTGGCGGTACAGAAGAGACTGAATGACGAGGGCCTGCTCGCGCGCGTCGAACCCCTCGGCGAGAGCCTCGACCGGAAATTGCGCGCGGCCTTCGGCCGGCACCCGCATGTCGGCGATATTCGCGGTCGCGGTTTGTTCCGGGCACTCGAACTTGTGGAGGACCGGGCGTCGAAAAAGCCATTCGACCCGTCACGCAAGATAAATTCCCGCTTGAAGAAGGCAGCGCTGGACGCGGGCCTGGTGTGCTACCCCATGGGAGGCACGCTCGATGGCGTCCAGGGCGATCACGTCCTCTTTGCGCCGCCTTTCATCGTCGAAGAAGCGCATCTCGACGAGCTGGTGGCCAAGTTCTCCGCCGCGTTGTCGGCCACGCTCGGGGTGTCGGCGGCGCTTGCCGCATAGGACGTGCTTCGATAAGCTTCCCGCTCGCACCTCAGGGGGCCTCCATGAAAAAAACAACCAGTTCCGCAGCCATGCTTGCCGCGGCTGTTTTTGCCGTTGCAATCTCGCCGGCTCAGGCGCAGCAGAAATACGTCACCATCGGTACAGGCGGCGTGACCGGCGTTTACTACGCTGCCGGCGGCGCAATCTGCCGTCTGGTAAACAAGGATCGCAAGACCCACAACATCCGTTGCTCCGTGGAGTCGACGGGCGGATCCGTGTTCAACGTCAATACAATCAAGGCTGGCGAACTCGATTTGGGTGCGACCCAGTCCGACGTCCAGTACAACGCCGTCAAGGGACTCACCCAGTTCAAGGACGGTGCCCATAGCGACCTTCGGGCGGTGTTTTCCCTGCACCCGGAGCCGTTCACGGTCCTGGCGCGCAAGGAAGCCAATATCAAGACCTTCGCCGATTTCAAAGGCAGGAAATTCAACGTCGGCAATCCGGGTTCGGGCACCCGCGCGTCGATGGAAGAACTGCTCGCGGCAATGGGCTGGAAGCTCGGCGACTTTTCGCTCGCCTCGGAGCTCAAGGCCGACGAACATGGCGCGGCGTTGTGCGATGGCAAAATCGACGGGTTCTTCTACGGTGTCGGCCATCCTTCGGCCAACATTCAGGATCCGACCACCTCGTGCGCGGCGAAGCTTGTTTCGCTGACGGAACCGGCGATCGACAAGCTGGTCAAGGACAAGCCTTACTACGCGTATGCCACGATTCCCGGGGGGCTGTATCCGAACAATGCTGCCGACACGAAAACGTATGGTGTGCTCGCCACGATGGTGTCCTCGAGCAAGGTCCCGGCCGACACCGTGTATGCCGTGGTGAAAGGCGTATTCGACAATTTCGACGAGTTCAAGAAGCTGCATCCGGCGTTGGCGATACTCTCGCCGGAGCACATGATCAAGGACGGCCTGTCCGCGCCTCTGCACGAGGGTGCGATTCGGTACTACAAGGAAAAAGGCTGGCTCAAGTAACCGGTTCGTAGCCGGACGGAAGAGGGCGGAATGCGAATTCCGCCCTTTTTGTTTGCAGAGGCGAAGGCATGACTGAGAGAGGCGCGATTCCCCCATCCCCAGATCTCGAACAGCTGGTCAGGGAGGCTGATCTGGGCGGCCGGGAGCCAGCGGGAAAAGTCGGCGCCTTCCTTGCCGTGGTTGCGGCTGCGTGGTCGGTATTCCAGGTCTGGTACGCCTCGCCGCTCCCGTTTGTAGTCGGTGTTTGGATCTTCAACGATACCGAGGCGCGCGCGGTGCACCTCGCCTTCTCGATCTTCCTGGCGTTCGCTGCCTTCCCTGCATTCAGGTCTTCTTCGCGCAAGGTCGTGCCATGGGCCGATTGGATACTGGCTGTGGTCGGCGCGTTTTGCGCGGCGTATCTGTACCTCTATTACAACGAGCTGGCGACTCGGCCGGGTCAGCCAACGGCAATGGACATGACCGTCGGCCTCATTGGCGTGGCAATCATGCTTGAGGCGACGCGCCGTGCGATGGGCATGGGCATGCTGATTACCACCGGCCTGTTTCTCATTTATATTTTTGCCGGGCCGCTGATGCCCGAAGTAATTCAGCACAAGGGCGCGACCGTGCAGCGATTCGTGTCGCATATGTGGCTCACCACCGAAGGCGTATACGGTGTGGCGCTCGGCGTGTCGGTGCAGTTCATCTTCCTGTTCGTGCTGTTCGGTACGCTTCTCGATATTGCGGGGGCGGGCAACTACATGATGCAGGTTTCGATCGCGTTGCTCGGGCATCTGCGCGGCGGTCCCGCAAAGGTGGCCGTGGTGTCTTCCGCCCTCAACGGCATCGTGTCCGGCTCATCCGTTTCCAACGTGGTGTCGGGGGGCATCTTCACGATTCCGCTCATGAAGCGCACCGGCTACTCCGGCGTCAAGGCGGGCGCGATCGAAGCGGCCTCGTCTATCAATGGCCAGCTCATGCCGCCGGTGATGGGTGCCGCAGCTTTCCTCATGGTCGAATACGTCGGCATCCCCTATGCGGAGATCTGCAAGCACGCGGCCCTGCCGGCGATCATTTCCTACATTGCGCTCTTCTACATAGTGCACCTCGAGGCATTGAAATACGACCTCAAAGTCATTCCACGCGGCTATACCCCGACTGCCCGGCAGCGCGTGCTCGGCTGGGCGCTGGGCGTGAGCGGTACGCTGGCGGCTTGCGCGGTGATTTACTACGGCATCAGCCTCGTGCGCTGGGTATTCGGTGGCGATGCCACCTGGGCGCTTGCCGGCCTGACCTTGGGCACGTACGTGGCCTTGCTCGGCTACTCGGCGCGGTATCCCGATGTTGCGCAAGACGACCCGCTCGCGCCCGTGCTGCACCTGCCCAGGCCCTGGCCCACGATTCGCGCCGGGATGCATTTTTTCATTCCCATAGTGGTGCTGCTCTGGTGCCTCATGGTCGAAGAGCTGTCACCCGGCACCTCGGCGTTCTGGGCCACGGCGACCGCGATCGTACTTGTAGTCGTGCAGCCCGCGCTGCTGGCGATGTTCCGGCGCACCGGCCAGGCCGCCGCAGGCCTGCGCAAAGGGTTGCGTGATCTGTGGAAAGGACTCGTGCTCGGCGCGCGCAGCATGATCGGAATCGGCGTGGCCTGCGCAATCGCCGGCCTGATCGACGGCGGGATCACACAGACCGGCTTGGGCCGGGTGATGTCCGATTTCGTCGAGCAGATTTCTGCCGGCAACGTCCTTGTCATGCTGGTACTGACTGCGGTGATTTGCCTTTTGATCGGTGCCGGCGTACCGACCACGGCGAACTACATACTTGTGGCCACGCTGATGGCGCCGGTCATAGTCGAACTCGGCGCGCGCAGCGACCTGGTGATACCGCTGATCGCGGTGCACCTGTTCGTCTTCTATTTCGGCATCATGGCCGATGTGACGCCGCCGGTGGGCCTCGCGTCTTACGCTGCCGCGGCAATCTCGGGCGACGATCCGAACGCGACGGGCCTGCAGGCTACCTGGTACAGCTTTCGAACGGCCATTTTGCCGTTCGTGTTCATATTCAACCCGCAGATTTTGTTGATCGGGGTCGGTTCCTGGTGGCAAATCGCCATGGTCAGCGTCAGCGCCACGGTGGCTTCCCTCCTCTTCGCGGCCGCTACGATGGGGTGGTTTCGCGCCCGCTGCACCTGGCTCGAAATCGGACTCCTGCTGGTAGCGACGTTTCTTTTCTTCCGTCCGGATTGGATTGTCGATCAGTTCTACGCCAAATACGCATCGGTGCCGGCCGGTGAAATCTATCGGGTCGCTGACACGCTCGAAAAAGACGATTGGCTCGCCGTAAGCATTGCGGGCGAGTCGATCGAAGGCAAGGCCATCCGCAAGACCGTCGCGCTGCCGCTCGGCGAGGGCGGCAACGGGAGGGAGCGCCTGAGAGCGGGTGGAGTAACGCTTGCTGCTTTTGGTGACGACCTTGAAGTATCGAACGTGAAATTCGGCAGCCGGGCGCGCAAGCTTGGCGTGGAGCAGGGGTTCAAGATCGTCGAGGTCAAGGTGTTGAATCCGGCCAGGCCGTCGCCTCATTGGGTGTTCATACCGGCAGCTTTGCTGGTGGCGTTGATCTGGTTTCTGCAGCGAGGACGCGTTCGCAGGAGCGCCCCGGCCATCGTATGAATGTTAATCTTCGATGCGTGAAGATCGTTTACTGTAGCCAATCTTCAGAGTATTTGTATGCCAGAACTGAAAATATATGGCTGACTTCCTGAAGAAGCGCATTTTCACGCCGCAGGCAAAGGGTCCGCTCGACGGTGTGCGCGTGCTCGACCTGTCGCGGCTCATAGCCGGCAATACGCTGACGCAACTCCTCGGGGATTTCGGCGCGGAGGTGGTCAAGGTCGAACCGCCGGCCGGCGACACGTTGCGGGCCTGGAAGACCGAGGGGGTTGCCACTAACTGGAAAATCTATGCGCGCAGCAAAAAGAGCCTCGGCCTCGAACTGAGGACCCCGGCGGCAAAGGCGCTCCTGCTCGACCTTGTCCCTTCCGCGGCGATATTCGTCGAGAGCTTCCGGCCCGGGACGCTCGAGAAAATGGGGCTCGGACCCGATCGTCTGCTGCAGGCCAATCCCAAGCTGGTGATCGTGCGTATTTCCGGATGGGGCCAGAGCGGGCCCTATCGTAGCCGGCCCGGGTTCGGCACGCTTGTGGAGGGCATGTCCGGATTCGCGTCGATGAACGGATTTCCCGATCGCGAACCGGTGCTGCCGCCGATGTACTTGGCCGACAGCGTGGCCGGACTTTACGGAGCGGCGGCAACGATGATTGCCCTGCGTGAAGTCGAAACGAATGCCGGTGCCGGGCAGGTGATCGACCTGCCGCTGTTCGATCCGCTGTTTGCCGTACTCGGTCCGCAAGCCGCCAACTACCGCCTGACCGGCAAGGTGAAGGAGCGCGTCGGCAGCGGTTCGACGAATTCGGGGCCGCGGAACGCTTACCGGACCAGCGACGCCCTTTGGGTTTGCCTTTCGGCCTCGACGCAGAAGATGGCGGAGCGATTGTTCCGCTCCATCGGCCGCGCCGATCTGATAGAAGATCCCTGCTATCGCACCAACGCCCTGCGGGTGAAGCACCGCAACGAGCTCGATGCGATCATCGGCGCATTCATTGGCCAGCGCACGCAGGCCGACAACGTGCGGTTCTTTGAAGAGCAGGAAGTCACCATCGGGCCGATCTACGATATTGCGCAGATCCTGCAGGATCCGCACGTGCTCGAGAGGGAGTTGCTCGCCGAGTATCCCGACGCGGAAATGGGCGGCCTGCCCATGCACCATGTCGTGCCACGACTTTCCGCCACGCCTGGCTCGGTGCGCACGCCCGCGCCCAGGCTCGGCGAACACAACCGCGAAATTCTTGGCGCGATCGGCGTGGACGCCGGGCGCTATGCGCAATTGCTTGCGTCGGGCGCGGTTTGCGAAGGCCCGGAAAACGGAGACGTCAAATGAAACCCGGCCTGCCCGTCTGGCGATCCCTGCTCTACGTGCCGGTGAACGTCGAAAAATATGTGGACAAGGCCCACACCCGGGGCGCCGATTGCATCCAGGTCGATCTCGAGGACAGCGTGCCTGCGCGGGAGAAGGATCGCGCGCGCACCCTCGTACCGGTTGTCGCCGCGCGGGTAAGGCGCGGTGGTGCCGACGTGGTCGTTCGGATCAACCGGCCATTGTCCGCGGCGGTCCGTGACCTGGAAGCCGCCGTCGGGCCGGACGTCAACGGTATCGCTGTCTCGAAAGTGCAGAGCGCAGACCATCTGCGCCTGCTTGACGAGCTGGTCAGCGAGCTGGAATCCCGGCGGGGCCTGTCCGTGGGACATACACGGTTCATCGCCATGGTCGAAACGCCTGCCGCGTTTTTTTGCATGGCCGAAATAGCGCGCGCCGTCGACCGGCTGGCGGCGATGAACATCGGAGGAGAGGATTTCGCCTTGGAGAACGGCATGGCTCCCGTCGAGGAAACACTGCAGATGCCCAAGCAGCAAATGATCTTCGCGGCCCGTTCGGCGGGGCTGATGCCGCTGGGATTCGTGGCGAGCGTGGCCGGATTCGGCGACTGGCCGGCCTTTCGCGCCATGGTGCGGCGTTCGCGCCAGTTCGGGTTCATGGGGGCAGGCTGCATCCATCCGGGCCAGGTGCCGATCGTCAATGAGGAATACTCCCCCGCGCCGGAGGAGATCGCCTACGCGAGCCGCGTTATTGTGGAAAATGTCACGGCGGAAGCCGCCGGTCGCGCTTCGTTTTCGCTGGAGGGCAAGATGATCGACGTGCCAGTGGTCGAGCGTGCGCGGCGCCTGCTTGAGCGCCATGCAGCCATCGAAGCGCGCGAGCAGGCCAAGCGCGGCGTCGCGGGATGACCCAGGCGGGATGCGCGCGTGCGCGGCGACCTTTGCGGGAGTAGCGAAATCCGCTAAAGTGGTGAATCATTGCGGTCCGAAGTCGAAGCGCTCGACTTGCGCTTTTTTTTCGCGCTAAAGGCATAATGATCCTACGCTTCCATGCCCTTCGCACGCGGGGCCCCAGGAAAACAATCAATGGCGACACCCCAAGCTGATCTGAAGCGCCTCGGGCGTTACGACATCGTAAGTGTCCTCGGCAAGGGCGCGATGGGCGTTGTCTACGCGGGCATGGACCCCCGGCTGCACCGCAAGGTCGCGATCAAGACCATTCTCAAGAGCTCGCTCGACGAAGACACCGCCAGGGAATACACGATGCGGTTCGACCGCGAGGCGCAAGCAGTCGCGCGGCTCAACCATCCGAACATCGTTCAGGTGTACGACTTCGGCGCCGAGGGCGAAGTCGCGTACATCGTGATGGAGTTCATTCAGGGCAAGGAACTCAAGGACTTCTTCGACGCCAACGAACGGTTCGACATCAAGGAAGCGGTACACATCATGGGGGAGCTGTGCGAAGCCCTCCATTTTGCGCACGAGGCCGGGATCATCCACCGGGACATCAAGCCCGCCAACGTGATGATCGACAACAAAGGGCGCGTAAAGCTCGCGGATTTCGGCGTGGCGCGCATCACCGACGCGGATCGGTCCGCGTCTGAAAAGACCCAGGCCGGCGCTATTGTCGGCACACCCGCCTATATGTCGCCCGAGCAGATCGAAGGCGGCGAGATTGACCGGCGCACCGATATTTTTTCGACCGGCATCATCCTCTATCAGTTCCTGACAGGGGAAAAGCCTTTCACCGGCACGAGCACCTGGACGATCGCCAAAAAGATCCTTCAGGACGAGCCGGTCATGCCGTCGCGGCTGAACACCAATATTTCGCCGCTGTTCGACGCCATTATCAAAAAGGCGCTGGCGAAGAACATGAATGCGCGTTACCAGAACGCGCGCGACCTCGGGGCGGATCTGAAGAATGCGCTTGAGGGCAAGGCAACCACCGACGACAGCGACAAGACCGTGGTCGGCTCGCTCAAGTTCGATGCCTCCCTGCCTCCTGCGGCCATCGCGGCGACACCAGCGGGTGCCTCCGGTTCGCACGCGGGCCAGACGGGCACCCAGGAAGTCGAGCTCGAGTTCTGGCGCTCGATCAAGGACGGCAACGACGCCGACGACTTCGACCTTTACGTCAAACAGTTTCCCGACGGGATTTATGCCGCCCTCGCCAAGCGCAAGAGCGCCAAACTGCGCGGTATCTCCAGCGAAGAAACGGCCACCAGAGGTGCCCAGGCGGCGGCCGAGCAGGAAAAGCGCGAGCTCGAAGAAGCTGCCCGCCGCGAGGCGGAAGTAAAGGCGAAGCTGGCCGAGGAAAAGGCCAAGCTCGAAGTCGAGCTTGCAAAGCGTGAGGCCGACTACCAGAAACGCACCGCGGAAATCGAGGCCAAGCGTGACGCAGAGGGCAAAGCGCGCGCCGAGAAGGAGGCGGCCGAGAAGGCCGAATTCGAAGCCAAGCTGGCCAAGCGCGAAGCCGATCTCCAGGTTCAGCTGAAAAAGCAGGAAGAAGAACTCAAGAAGAACGAGGAAGAGCTCAAGAAGAAAGCGGCCGAAACCGCGCACCTGACCCAGGAGATCCGCAAGAAAAAGGGGTCCCCCCTGGTGCCGGTTGCTATCGGCCTGCTGGTTGCCGCGATCGGCGGCGGCTCGCTGTACTACTTCACTCGCTCGCCAGACACCCAGGCGCTGATGGCCGCGCTCGAGGTGGCCAAGAAATCCAATGAGCAGCTGATCCAGGCGCGTCAGGGCGAGCAGCTGGCCATGAAGGAACTGGAAGAAGCCAAGAAGCGCGAGGCGGAAGCCAAGGCTTCGGGCGACGTGGCGAAGCAGCAGCAACTGGCTGAGGAAACTCGCCGGCGGGAGGCCGAGGTGCAAAAGCAGGCGGACCTGGTGAAGCAGCGCGAGGCTGAAGCCAAATCCGCCGTTGCCAAGGCTGAAGAGGCGGCTGCCAAATCAAAGCAAGGCGAAAAAGACAAGCTGGATAAGGCCAAGGCGGACAAGGTCGCGGCAGAACGGGCTGGCGTAGAAAAAGTCGCCGCCGACAAGGCCGCGGCAGAAAAGGGCCGCGCAGCCGCTGAAAGGGCGGAGGCCGACAGGCTCGTTGCAGAAAAAGCCGCTGCGGAGAAGGCTGCGACTGAGAAAGTGGCTGCGGCGAAAGTGGCACCTGCCGTTCCGGCACCGCCCAAACCGGCGGCTGAAGCCCCCAAACCGGCGGCCGACCCGCCCAAAACGAAAATCACGGCCAGCACGGGGGCGGCCGAGCGGCTCTTGATTCGTGAGGAAGAGGCGGCCAGAAAGGCTGCAGAAGCTCGCGTTGCGTCAGGTGCAACCCCAAGCGCATCTACCGCCGAGACAAAATCGGGTGCCGGTGAGCAGGTTGCGAGCCTCGCCCCGTCGGCCGACCCGGCAGCGCCCAAGGTATCGCTGTATCAGCAGGGCAAGGCTGCGGAATCTTCCGGCAATATCAAGGGGGCCGTACGCTTCTACGTACGGGCGGTCCGTGCCGGCGAGTTCGAGGCGGCAAAATCACTCGGGGATATTTTCGCCGAGGGGAAGGGCGACGTGACCAAGGACTACGCCGAATCGCTGAAGTACTACGCCATAGCCGAAAAGAACGGGGTCAAATTGGAGCGCAGTTCGGGGCGCGGCCGCTGATTCCCCCTGCACTCGGCTGCCTGGCCGCCGATGCGATAGAAAGACCTTTCCTGTTTTGCTCCGAATGCTGTTTGCCAGCTTCCTGGTCACGCCCTGACGCCTGAAGATCTAAACGGCTGCGAAGGCGCAAAGCCCGCCAGAGTCCCGGTTCCGGTCCGGGGGTGTTCCACGTGAAACCTGCGCGTCAAAGGCTCACCTCGCGCCTAGTTTCACGTGAAACATTCACGTATCATGGCGCCTCTTTTCAGGCCAGCCTCGCAGCGCCCAATCATGCGGTTTTCCAAGGAATTCGACGTGATCGTCGTCGGCGGCGGTCATGCCGGCAGCGAGGCTGCCTTGGCAGCTGCGCGCACGGGTAGCCGGACGCTACTCCTGACGCACAGCATCGAAACCCTCGGCCAGATGTCCTGCAATCCCTCCATCGGCGGGATCGGCAAGGGGCATCTCGTGAGGGAGATCGATGCGCTGGGCGGTGCCATGGCCTTGGCTACCGACACGGCAGGGATCCAGTTCCGCACCCTCAATTCCTCGAAGGGCTTGGCCGTGCGAGCCACGCGCGCCCAGGCCGACCGCGTCTTATACCGTCAGGCGATGCGGACGCGCCTCGAGAACCAGCCCAACCTGAGCGTGTTCCAGCAAGCTGTCGACGATATCGTCCTCGAAGGCGGCAGGGTGGCCGGGGTGCTCACCCAGGCAGGCATCGAGTTTCGCGCCCGGGCTGTTGTGCTCACGACCGGCACGTTCCTCGCCGGCTTGATTCATATCGGACTGCAAATGCATCAGGGTGGCCGGGCCGGGGACCCTGCGGCAAATACGCTCGCGGCCCGTTTGCGCGAAATTGGCTTGCCGGTGGGCCGCCTCAAGACCGGCACGCCGCCTCGGATCGATGGCCGAACCATCGATTTCTCGCGCATGGAAGAACAGCCCGGGGATACGCCCGAGCCCGTTTTTTCCTTCATGGGCAGCCGGGACAGCCATCCGCAGCAGCTTCCCTGCTGGATTACCCACACCAACGAGCGCACGCACGAAATCGTCCGCGCGGGCCTCGACCGTTCGCCGATGTTCACGGGCGTCATTCAGGGTGTCGGCCCCCGCTATTGCCCGTCGATCGAAGACAAGATCCACCGCTTTGCGGGCAAAACGAGCCACCAGGTGTTCCTCGAACCGGAGGGCCTCACCACTCGCGAGTTCTATCCGAACGGGATTTCGACCAGCTTGCCGTTCGACGTTCAACTAGAAGTGGTCCACAGCATTCGCGGTCTCGAGAATGCCCATATCCTGCGGCCCGGCTATGCGATCGAGTACGACTATTTCGATCCGCGCGACCTGAAGTCCTCGCTCGAGACGAAATCGATTCCGGGGTTGTTTTTTGCGGGCCAGATCAATGGAACGACGGGTTACGAGGAGGCGGCGGCGCAAGGCCTACTGGCGGGGCTCAATGCAGCGCTGCGGGTTCAGGAGCGCGACGCGTGGTGCCCGCGCCGCGATGAGGCTTACCTTGGCGTGCTGGTCGACGACCTGATCACGCGAGGCGTGTCCGAACCCTACCGAATGTTCACGAGCCGCGCCGAGTACCGCCTGATGCTGCGTGAAGACAATGCTGACTTGAGGCTGACAGAGAGGGGTCGCTCGCTTGGCCTTGTCGACGATGCGCGTTGGGAGGCCTTCAATCGCAAGCGCGATGCCATCGGGGTTGAGCAGGAGCGTCTGAAAAGCCTATGGGTCAGTCCCAAGTCGCTGGCGGCATGCGATGCGGGGCGGGTGCTTGGCAAGGGAATAGAGCGTGAGTACACGCTGGCTGAACTGCTACGTCGCCCGGATGTTTCTTATGCGTCGCTGATGTCTCTCCCAAACGCCGGTCCGGCGGTCAGCGACGCGGCCGTTGCCGAGCAGGTCGAAGTTCAGGCGAAATATGCCGGATATATCGGCCGCCAGCGGGATGAGGTCGAAAAGCGCGAGGCGCAAGGGGTGCTGAAACTGCCGGCGGATCTCGACTACGCCCAGGTCCGCGGCCTGTCACGCGAGGTGCAGCAGAAACTCAATCGCTACAAGCCGGAAACGCTCGGGCACGCGGCGCGCATGCAAGGCATCACGCCCGCGGCGATCTCGCTTCTTTTGGTGCATCTCAAGCGCGGATTCCTGCCGCAGAAAAAGTCGGCATGACCCCGGCAGCGACGCTGGCCGAAGGTCTCGCGGGACTCGGTCTGAGCCTGCCGGGCGAAGCGTCGCGCAGGCTGCTTGCCTACGTCGAACTGTTAATGAAGTGGAACCGCACCTATAACCTGACCGCGATCCGCGAACCGGAGCGCATGGTAAGTCACCATCTGATCGACTCACTTTCGGTACTGCCTCATTTGCCCGGAGGATCGCTCGTGGACATCGGTTCGGGCGGCGGCCTGCCGGGGATACCGATCGCGATCGCCCAGCCGCACCGCCGGGTGACGCTGAACGACAGCAACCACAAAAAAGGCGCCTTCCTGCAGCAGGCCGCAATCGAGCTCGGTCTTGCCAACGTTGAAGTGCATGTCGGCCGCGCCGAGGAATGGCGACCGGCGGAGCGTTTCGATGGCGCGATCTCGCGGGCGTTCGCGGAGCTCGCCGATTTCATCGCGGCCTGCCGTCACCTCGTCAAGCCTGGCGGGTTCTTCGCCGCGATGAAAGGCCTTCATCCGCACGAGGAAATAGGCAAGGCGCCCACGCAAGTGCGATGCGAGGCGGCGATCAAGCTGAACGTGCCCTTTGTCGACGGCGACCGTCATCTCGTGCTCTGCCGCACCGGGAGCCCGCGGTGACCCGGACCATCGCAGTCGTCAACCAGAAAGGAGGCGTGGGCAAGACGACCACCAGCGTCAATCTCGCCGCGAGCCTTGCCTTGGCGGGCCGGCGCGTGTTGCTGGTGGATCTCGATCCCCAAGGCAATGCCACGACAGGCAGCGGAGTGGACAAGAAGCTGGCGACACGTACTGTCTATCAAGTGCTTCTCGGGCTGGGAGAAGCGGCCGCGACCCGTACGCAATCCGAAACAGGCAAGTACGATCTGCTTCCGGCAAACCGGGAACTCGCGGGGGCCGAAATCGAGCTTGTGGATCTGCCCAACCGCGAAGGTCGGCTCAAATCGGCCCTCGCGGACGTGGAAGCTGATTACGATTTTATCCTCATCGATTGCCCGCCCTCGCTGTCGCTTCTGACGATCAACGGTCTGGTCGCGGCGCGCGAGGTCCTGATACCGATGCAGTGCGAGTACTACGCGCTGGAAGGCCTTTCCGACCTGGTCGGCACGGTGAAGAGGGTGCGCGCCAACCTGAACCCGGTGCTGGAGATTGGCGGATTGCTGCGCACGATGTACGACCCGCGCAACACGCTTGCCCAGCAGGTCTCGGCCCAGCTCGAGCAGCATTTCGGCAGCAAGGTTTTCAAGACACTGGTACCGCGCAACATCCGGCTCGCCGAGGCGCCAAGCTATGGAATTCCGGCCGTCGCCTGGGACCGCGGATCGAAAGGCGCGCAAGCCTATATCGCCCTTGCGGAAGAAATCATGGCGCCCGAACACGTCGCATGAGGACAAAGGCATGATCAAGCAGAAGGGTTTGGGGCGGGGCCTGGACGCGCTCCTTGGCAGGGAAGTGCCTTCCAAGGATGCGCTCATGACGCTCGCCGTGAACCGGATCCGGCCAGGCAAATACCAGCCCCGCACGAAGATGGACCAGGAAGCGCTCGCCGAGCTGGCCGCCTCGATCAAATCGCGAGGGCTCATGCAGCCGGTGCTTGTGCGGCCGGTCGACCGCGACCGCTATGAACTGATAGCAGGCGAGCGTCGCTGGCGCGCCGCCCAGATGGCAGGACTGGATCACGTACCTGCGCTCGTACGCGACGTTCCCGATGAGGCCGCGCTTGCGATGGCGCTCATCGAAAACATCCAGCGCGAAAACCTGAACGCAATGGAGGAAGCCGCCGGTCTCCAGCGCCTGGTGCAGGAATTCAAAATGACCCACCAGCAGGCCGCCGATTCAGTGGGACGTTCGCGCAGTGCGGCGAGCAACCTGTTGCGGCTGCTCAACCTGGCCAAACCGGTGCAGGCGATGGTCATGGAAGGCGTCCTCGAAATGGGCCACGCGCGCGCGCTGCTGGCCCTCGACGGCGCTCGGCAGGTCGAAGCGGCGAAGCGAACAGCGGCGCGCAACCTGTCGGTACGGGAAACGGAAGCCCTCGCCCTGCAGTTGCTGAAAGGAAGCGCGGGCGGCAGCCGAAGGAAAAAAGTCGATCGCGACATTGCGCGGCTGGAAGAAGAAACCGCGCAGAAGATCGGCACTACGGTCGAAATTCGCGCGGGCAAAAAAGGCACCGGCAAGCTGGTCGTGTATTACTCGAGCTTCGAGCACCTCGACGAATTGATTGCGAAACTCGGCCGCCGCTAGGTCCGCCGAAGGATTGCTGCAGCGCGGCGCCGGATTGACGGTCAACACTCAGGACAACTACAATCAACGGGTTTGCTCGATGCGGAAAAGTCGATCCCGATGCTTCGCGTAAAGAGCAAGCCGATCCACACCGTCCTTCGGTGGCAGCTGATAGCCACCGCGGCGTTGACGCTCCTGTCCGGCTGGCTGGGAGGCGGGCATGGCGCGGTATCCGCAGCCTTGGGAGGCGCGGTCGGGCTGGCGGCGGGGCTGGGTTTCGCAGTGGTCGTTCAAAGGGGCAGGGACAAGTCTGCAGGGGGGACGCTGGTGACGGCGCTGCAGGCCGAGTCGGTCAAGATTGGACTCTCGGTAATTCTTCTCTGGGTGGTGCTGACAACGTATCCGGAAGTTGTCGCAGCTGCCTGCGTGGGGTCGTTCGTCTTGTCGATCCTGATTTTTTCGATGGCTTTTTTTGTCCGCGACGATGGCAACAGATAAAGAACTCAGTCCGACCGAGTACATCGGCCACCATCTCACGCACGGCGCCAAGCAGATTGGCGACGGCGGCTTCTGGACGATCCATTTCGATTCGCTCGCCGTGGCGATTCTGCTCGGAGTCGTCGGCGTAGGCTTTATCTGGTGGATCGTGCGCGGGGCGACCTCGGGCGTGCCGAACAAGCGCCAGGCCTTCGTCGAGCTGCTGTTTACCTTCGTGGACAACCAGGCAAAAAGTATCTTCAGGCAGGGCGACCGCAATTCATTCATCGCACCCGCCGCGCTCACGGTGTTCGTCTGGGTGCTCCTGATGAACGCGATGGATTTTCTGCCGGTCGACATCATCGCCCTGGGGACGCGCCAGATCTCAGAACACGGTTTCCGCATCGTGCCGACCGCCGACGTCAATACGACCTTTGCGCTCGCCCTTACGGTTTTCGCGCTGATGATCTACTTCTCAATCAAGGTGAAGGGGCTCGGTGGCTGGGTCCACGAGCTGTTCGTCACACCTTTCGGAAAATGGCTGTTTCCGCTCAATCTGCTCTTCAACGCGATCGAATATCTCTCCAAGCCGCTCTCCCACTCCCTGCGGCTGTACGGAAACATGTATGCCGGTGAACTCATCTTCCTGCTGCTCTGGACATGGGCAGCCACGGGAATCATGGGTGTGTTCTTCGGCTCGGTGTTCGGCGTGCTGTGGGCAATCTTCCACATCCTGATCGTCGCTCTGCAGGCCTACATTTTCATGATGCTCACGATCGTGTACCTCTCGATGGCCCACGAGCACCACTAGCCATCCAACTCCCCCGATTACTCTTCCGCAAAAGAAAGGAAAACAGGCAATGGACAAACTTCAAATGATCGCGATGGTGCAGGCCTATACCGGCATCGGCATCGGCCTCATGATCGGCCTGGGCGCGCTGGGTGCGTGCGTCGGCGTCGGCATCATGTGCAGCCGGTTTCTCGAAGCCGCTGCGCGCCAGCCCGAACTCACCGATTCGCTGCAGGCCAAGGTGTTCCTGCTGCTCGGCCTGATCGACGCCTCGTTCATCATCGGCGTAGGTCTCGCACTGTGGTTCGCCACGGGCAATCCTCTCCTCGGCAAACTCGGCTAGGCCGCGCGCCGGTAAATCCCGCTAGGGGCAAGCATGAACATCAACCTGACGCTGTTCGCCCAGGCCGCCGTCTTCCTGGCGTTCATTGGCTTCACGATCAAGTTCGTCTGGCCACCGATGCTGCGCGCAATCGAGGCGCGGCAGAAGACGATTGCCGACGGTCTCGCCGCCGCCGACCAGGGGCGCAAGTCGCTCGAGGTCTCTGCCAAACAGGCCGCTGACGAGATCGACGCCGCACGCAAGCGCGCCGCCGAAATTCTGGGCCAGGCCGAAAAGCGCGCGTCACAGATGATCGAGGCGGCCAAGGCCGCGGCCAAGGAAGAAAGCGCCCGTGAAAAGGTGGCCGCCAAAGCCGAGATCGAGCAGGACGTCTCGCGCGCCCGGGAAACGCTGCGCGAGCAGGTGGCCTCCCTCGCGGTGGCCGGCGCGGAGAAGATCCTGCGCCGCGAAGTCAATGCCCAGTCGCACGCCGACCTGCTTACGCAACTGAAAAAAGATCTCTGACCGAATGGCCGAGACCGTAACGATCGCCAGACCCTACGCCGAAGCTGTCTTCGCCCTTGCCGACAAGGGGGACTCGCTTGCGCAATGGTCCGATACGCTGGGACAACTCGCCCTCGTCGCACAGGCACCGGAGATGAGCCAGCTCTTCGGCAATCCGAAAGTAACCATCACGCAGTTCGTGGACCTGTTCTCGGCTGCCGGCGCCAT
Source organism: Pseudomonadota bacterium (assembly GCA_031380765.1). Lineage (GTDB taxonomy): Bacteria > Pseudomonadota > Gammaproteobacteria > Burkholderiales > SG8-39 > SZAS-79. The sequence continues at coordinate 26,422 of JANMXB010000606.1, forward strand.
GCCTGCGGAAGGCAAGGCGCTCCTTCAGATGCTGGCGGAGAACCGTCGCCTTGAGGCGCTGCCCGCGATTCGCGACCTGTTCGACCAGCTCAAGGCCAAGCGCGAAGGCGCGGTCGATGCGACGATAGAGTCGGCTTTTCCCTTCGTGGGCGGCGAGCTCGACGCGCTCGTGGCCGACCTCGAGCGGCGCTTCAAGCGCAAGATCCGCCCCCAGGTCAGCGTCGACAAGGAACTCATCGGCGGCGCGAGGATCAGCGTCGGCGACCAGGTCATCGACGGCACGGTGCGCGGCAAACTCGACGCAATGAATGCCGGATTGATGGGCAGCTGAGTCGTCTCAGATGCCCAACACCCCTACCTAACCAGATCGGAAACGCCATGCAACAGCTGAAACCCTCCGAAATCAGCGAGCTGATCCGTACGCGGATCCAGAGTCTCGCGCTCGCGTCGGACGTGCGAACCCAGGGCACCGTCATTTCGGTGACCGACGGCATCTGCCGCATCCACGGCCTGTCCGACGCGATGGCCGGCGAGATGCTGGAATTCCCCAACAACACCTTCGGGCTCGCCCTGAACCTGGAGCGCGACTCGGTCGGCGCGGTGATCCTGGGCGAATACGAGCACATCTCCGAAGGCGACACGGTCAAGTGCACCGGGCGCATCCTCGACGTGCCGGTAGGCCCCGAACTCATCGGGCGGGTGGTCAATTCGCTCGGCCAGCCGATCGACGGCAAGGGCCCGGTCAACGCCAAGATGACCGACGTGATCGAAAAAGTCGCCCCCGGCGTGATCGAACGTCAGTCGGTGTCGCAGCCGGTGCAGACCGGCCTCAAGTCGATCGACTCGATGGTGCCGATCGGCCGCGGCCAGCGCGAACTCATCATCGGCGATCGCCAGACCGGCAAGACTGCGGTTGCGATCGACGCGATCATCAACCAGAAGGGCAAGGATCTGATCTGCGTCTATGTCGCGATCGGACAAAAGGCCTCGTCCGTCGTCAACGTAGTGAGGAAGCTCGAAGAGCACGGCGCAATGGCTTACACCATCGTTGTCGCAGCCACCGCTTCCGAATCGGCCGCGATGCAGTTCATCGCCCCTTACTCCGGCTGCACGATGGGAGAGTATTTCCGCGACCGCGGCCAGGACGCACTGATCATTTATGACGACTTGACCAAGCAGGCCTGGGCCTATCGCCAGGTCTCGCTGCTCCTGCGCCGGCCGCCGGGCCGCGAAGCGTACCCGGGCGACGTGTTTTACCTGCACTCCCGCCTCCTCGAACGCGCCGCGCGCGTGAATCCGGCGTACGTGGAGAAATTCACCAAGGGTGCGGTCAAAGGTAAGACCGGCTCGCTAACCGCATTGCCGATTATCGAAACCCAGGCCGGCGACGTAACCGCATTCGTGCCGACCAATGTGATCTCGATTACCGACGGCCAGATCTTCCTCGAGAC
>JANMXB010000614.1:0-1816 GCA_031380765.1 Pseudomonadota bacterium
ACGGCGTTGACCTTGTACTCTTTCTGGCTTGCGTTGAACTTGCCAGCGACCTCGTTGAGTTTTTCCCCCAGCGCACCGCCCATCGAATGCCACCACTGGATTTCTGTCTGGGCGTGGGCGCTGGCCGCGAACAGGCCGGCAGACGCCAGGACTGCGGCAAATAGTTTGATGCGCATCGGATTCTCCTCGTTTGTTGAAGTCTTCTGAGCTGGGCGAGTCTACGCTCGCCTCATGTCGGAATGAATACAGCGGAAATACTACAGAATTATGGCTTCCCGGGGGCGGATTCGGCGCGGCCCTTGGCGGCTTTCCTTGCCGCGGGCGCCGCAGCGGCCTTGGCCCCGCCCCTGTGCGCAATCTCGAATTTGCGCAGCACCGCATTGCCCCGCTCCACCGCCGCGTCGAGCGCCGATTTGGGCGTTTTCTTCATCGCCCAGACCAGTTCCAGCTCCTCGTCGATGATGGTGCGGATCTGGGGGAAGTCGCCCAGGCGGATGCCTTTGGAATCGGCGGTCGGATTCTTCAGCAGCAACTGCCTGACGGCGATCTCGTGGCCGGGGTTCTTGTCGTAGAAGCCCTGCTTTTTGGTCAGTTCGTAGGCCGCAACTGTGGTCGGCACGTAGCCGGTCTTCTGGTGCCATTCGGCCTGTACCTCCGGCTTCATGAGGTACGCGAGGAACTTCGCCACCCCGCGGTATTCGGCTTTCGGGTGGCCCGCCATCGCCCACAGTCCGGCCCCGCCGATCAGCGTGTTCTGGGGCGCGCCTGCGACGTCGTCGTAGTAAGGCAGCTGCGCAACGCCGAAATCGAACTTGGCCGCATCGCGCAGCTCGGCGTACGTCGACGAGGAGGCGGTCAGCAAGCCGCATGCCCCCTGGGTGAAGCGCGCTTCCGCCTCGTCGCGGCGGCCGGTATAGGTGAAGTACTCGGCCTTCACCCAGGACGCCAGCGTGGCGATGTGACGCATCATGAGATGGGTGTTGAACACGAGCTTCGCGTCGAGGCCGCCCATGCCGTTGCCTTTGGTCGCGAACTCCTGGTTTTGCCATGCGCTTGCATTTTCCAGCAGGATCCACGACTGCCAGGAAGTGACATAGCCGCACGGAAGTCCGCCGGGGTCCTTCAGCGCGGCGATCGTGGGAACCATTTCATACCAGGTGCGGGGCGGTTTTTCCGGGTCGAGCTTGGCCGCGCGAAAGGCATCCTTGTTGTAAAAAAGCACCGGCGTGGAAGTATTGAACGGCAGGGCCTCCAGCCGGCCCTGCGTGTCGGAGAAATAGCTCGCGACCGCGGGAACGAAGCTTTTTGTGTCGAGGCGCTCGCCTGCCTCGGCCATCACTTGCCACACCGGGCGCACTGCGCTCCTGGCCGCCATCATGTCCGCGGTGCCGACTTCGTAGACCTGCGCGAGGTGGGGGCCCTTGCCCGATCTTTGGGCCGCCAGCGCCGCGCGCATCGTTTCGGCGTAGTCGCCCTTGTAGAGCGTCGCGACCGCAAATTCGGTCTGTGACGCGTTGAACCGTTGCGCGATGGCATCGACCTCGGCGCCAAGCGGACCGCGCATTGCGTGCCATAACTGGATCTCGGCCGGAGCCGCCTGGGAGACGGTGCTGAAAAGGAGTGCAAGGCAAACGCTGATGAGCCGCAAATCGAATCCTCCGGATAATGCGCGCCGCAGTATATCCGCAGTCCGCCGCACAGTCTGTCCGGTGAGCCGCGCCGCCCGGTCGTGCGGTTGGCGCTATGATTGGATTCATGAGCGATTTGCATACCCTGAGCGCGGCGCAGTTGTGCGCAGCCTATGCCGCCAGGCGCC
>JANMXB010000631.1:0-7222 GCA_031380765.1 Pseudomonadota bacterium
CTTACGATCAGCGAAGAGGACATGGATTCGCTCAAGTTCACGCGCTCGCGCCTCAGACCGGGGGCCACCCTGGAGCGCGAGGAGCTGATCCTGCTCGCGCTGATGTCCTCGGAGAACCGCGCGGCCACCGCGCTCGGGCGCACCTATCCGGGCGGCATGCCGGCCTTCGTCGCGGCGATGAATGCCAAGGCCAGGAGCCTGGGCATGGCGGACTCCAGTTTCCACGATCCAAGCGGGCTTTCGCCGCTCAATGTGTCCAGCGCCCCGGACCTCGCGCGGCTGGTGAAGGCTGCGCATGCCTACCCCGTGATCCGCGAGTACTCGACCCGCGACCGCGCCCAGGTGAGCGTTCTTGGCCGCCTGCTGAACTATCGCAACACGAACGCGCTCATCCGCGCGGGCAACTGGGAGATCGGGCTGCAGAAGACCGGCTTCATCAACGAGGCGGGACGCTGCCTGGTCATGCGCGCGAGGATCGCAAGCAAGGACCTGGTCATGGTGTTGCTCGACTCCGTGGGCATGAATTCCCGGATCACGGACGCCAAGCTCGTCCGCCGCTGGATCGAGGCGACCAAGGCCGCCGCCACCCGCAAAGGCTGACCGGCCGGGGGGGGCCAGCGAGGCTAGCTATTCGCGGAGCGGCCGCGCGGAGCGGCCGCGCGGAGCGGCCTTCCTGCGCGGGCGCGCGGCATCCACGGCGTGCCTCACGCTGCCGTGCTCGCGTAGCAGCTCGCTCGCCTTGCTCCAGGAGGCGTTGAGCTCGCGCATGACCATGCGCGTACCGCGCTCGACCAGCTTGGCGTTGGTGAGCTGCATGTCGACCATGCTGTTGCCCCGCACGCGACCCAGCTTGACCATTGCAGCGGTCGAAATCATGTTCAGTACGAGCTTTTGCGCGGTCCCCGCTTTCATTCGCGTGCTGCCCGTGACGAATTCGGATCCCACCAGCACTTCGACCGGATAATCGGCAACCCCGGCCAAACGGCTGCCGGGATTGCAGGTCAGGCAGGCAGTAGCGATCCCTTTCGCCTTGCACGCCTCGAGCGCACCCACGACATACGGCGTATTGCCGGAGGCGGCGATGCCGAGCACGACATCGCCTTTGCGCACGCCGTGCCTGCGGAGATCCTCCCAGCCCTGTCTGGCATCGTCTTCGGCGAACTCGACCGCTTTCCTGATTGCCCCATCGCCGCCCGCGATGATGGCGATCACGAGGCCGTGCGCCCCGTAAGTCGGTGGAATCTCCGAGGCATCGACCACGCCGAGGCGCCCGCTGGTGCCGGCCCCGAGGTAGAAAAGGCGTCCGCCAGCCTTGATCTTCCGGACGATCAGCGCGACAAGCCGTTCCAGGGCAGGAATGACGGCCGCGACCGCGACGGGCACCTTGAGGTCTTCGCGGTTGATGTTGGCCAGCAGGTTACGGATGCTCATCCGCTCGAGCCGGCGATAGGCCGACGTCGCTTCCGTGACCGCCGCCGTGGGGGTGCGGGCGGGCTTTGCGCGGGCCTTCAAGTCAGCACGTCAGCGGGCCTGCCTCGGCAAGCCGGAGCCGGTCCGCTGCGCGACAATGAGATTGGACCGGGTGTCGCGGAAATCGTGATACTGGTAGCCAAAGGTAAATGGCAGCGCGGCAGGTTCCTGCGCCTTGTAGGCCCGGCTCAACTCGACCTGGTAAGCGCCGCCGAAAGGCGGGATTGGCCGCCCGTAGCGTCCGTGCAGGTGCACGTTCCAGCCGCGGTTCTCCAGCATTGCATACGGAACCCCGGTGTCATCCTGGACGATAATGCCGCTGATATCCAGAAGCGCGGCCCGTATCTGGCGGAATTCATTGTTGTGCAACAGGTACGAAGCGGATTTGATGAAGGTTGTCGTCGGGGCCAGGCTGCGCACATACGACACGAATTCTGGATAGTGTGCAAGGCCCTTGTCGGCCGCATCGACGGTGAAATAGTTCACTCGATGGGGGGTCGGCGAGCCGGGCGCAAGAAACTCGATCGTAACGCCCTTGAGTTGCCGCATCGGCTGGCCCTCGGGTGGCGTACCGCGCGGGAGAGGTGCGAGTTCCAGAGGGGCGATACTGACGATTTCGACGCCTGACAGCGCCATGGACAGCATGAACACCGGCAGGACGCCGCGCAGCTGCGAGGTGCGGAGCTGGCGGGCCATGCTGTCGGTAATGAAGTAGTTGCGGTCAATGAAATTGCTCATCGCCTTGCGCACGTCGGAAGTAAGCTGGACAAGGTCCCGGTCGTTCATCGCATCGAGGTTCGGAACCTCGCCGATATGCTCGAGGCCGAACATCACAATCGTTTCGCATCCCGGGAAGAGCCAGTACGCGTTGAGGAAATCCGGTCCGCTGAACGGATACATCAGCGTCCCGCCGGCCGGGCATGCCTTGCCGAGCTCCGCGTCCCGCCACGCGGTCATGGCGGCTACCTGGCGGCCGTTGAGGCGCGACCAGGCCGAGCGCATGAAAGCACTATGTTCCTTCCACGCCGCGGTTTGCGCGAACGGGGCACGTGAGTTCGGCAGTCCGGCCATCAGGTGGGCTGTAGCGTTGAGCTTTGCGCGTGACGCGGTGTCGGCGTCGCGCACTGACGGGATGCCGGCCGAGGCTATCGAGCAGAGTCCGAGCGCGACGGCCGCGAGCGCGATCCGGGTTTTCCGATTGCCGAACATTTGAGCCTCCCTGAAAAACTGCATGGTGATCGAGCGGTACTGAATGTTCCGTGGTTGGCATGCAGATTTCTGTGTGGCATCGAACACACAACGCGCTTTATTCAGTTTGGTTTACCGCGCGGTTTGTAGGACCCAGGCCCGGCCGCCGTCGGCGGCAGACCTACAGCGCACGCCGGCGGAGCTACGCCGGCAGGAGGTGCGCGATCGAGTTTGCGTAGTAGCGCAGGACCGGGAGCTCTTCCAGCCGCGCCGAATACAGGCCTTCGTATTCGTCGACCAGATGGCGCAGCAGGAGCATGCGCAGCCCCACGTCGAGCGCATAGTCGAGGTCGCGGCGCGGCACGTAAACATGCGCACCCGCGGTGTCGAGGTCGTCGAGGATCTTCTCGATGTCCGCCTTCAGTTCCAGCACCGAAAGGCTTTTTCCCGAGTGGCGCACGAAGACCGTGGCCATCAGCGGCACCGGCAGTACCGGCACGACCCGGCCGACGGCATCCATCAGGTGCTTGCCGAGCTCCGCCATGCGAACCTGGCGCTCCTCCCGGGGCATTCTCGAGAAATCGATCGACCGCTCCTGGCAATAGGCGCGCATCGACACCGGGGAGCCGAAGTTGACGCAGGCATAGCCGAAGCGGTGCCATTCGCTTTTGACCAGCAGCCGCAGGTTGCGCAGAACGAATCGCAGGGTGCCCGATGCGGCCCGGGCTTTGCCGGTCTTGCCGGCCTCGGGATTGATCGAGAGCAACAGGGTCCGGTCCTCGAGCACGCGGTCGTAGTTGATGCCCAGCGGAATGAAGACCACGTCGCGCTCGGATTGCGGCCTGAAGCCGCGCATCATGTAGTCGAGCACGCCCAGGCGCGGCTCACGCATGCGCCCGTCGCGCGACAGCCCGCCCTCGGGAAACACAGCCTGCGGCACACCGGCCTCGGTGGCCATGGCGATGTAGCGCTCCAGCACCTTGCGATAAAGGTCGTCCTTGGAATTGCGGCGCACGAAGTAGGCGCCCATGGAGCGGATCAGGTGTGACAGCGGCCAGATTCGCGCCCATTCGCCCACCGCGTACGAAAGGGCTGCCTGGTCCGCAGCCAGGTAGCCCGCCAGCACATAATCCATGTTCGAGCGATGGTTCATCACGAATACCACTGTCGCATCCGGGTCGATCTTCGCGAGGCCTTCGGAATCGACGTACCCGAGACGGACCCGGTACAGAGCCTGTGCCACGCGCCGTCCGATCCAGTAGCCGATGCGAAAATACAGATAGGCGTTGAACGCAGGAACCGTTTCGCGCGCATAGCGCTCGATCCTGGCTTGTGCAACCTCGAAGGGAATCTTGTTGGCCTTGGCGAACGCCCGGGCGGCCTCCTGCACCCTCGGGTCGTAGAGCAGCCGGTCGATGAGCACGCGCCGTTTGGTGCGCTGGAACGGCCGGATGCCGATCTTGAGGCGCGCCGACACTTCCTCGATCAGCTTTTCCGCGGACGACGAAGCGACGAAGCGAAGGGCGGGCAGGACGAGATGCTCGAACAGCGCCAGCGCGGCGAGCGCGGCCATGACCAGGAACACAACAAACGGAACGGTGACTGCGTCGCTCATTGGCTCCCTTTACCGCGGCTTCACTGCCCCGGAGTTTTCCCCGCGACGCTGACGCCGCGCACGGCGTGACGCTCGATTGCGGCGGCGACCATGCCGGATTCTCTGGCTTCCTCCGCGAATGCGCGCAGGTACTTTGCGGCTTCGCCGCGGCCTTTGGGCGTGCCAATCGCCTGCTGGATCGCGGTGAATCGTCCGGGAAGGATGCGCGATCCAGGCAGCTTGGCCGCATCGGTTACGAGGCGCGGCAGGAGTCCCGCAAGCGCGTCGGTTTTCGCGGACAGGAATTGCTGCCACGAGGCGTCGATGCCCTCGACTTGCATGAGCGTGGCGTGCTTCAGCGTGCGCACGAGATACAGGTCGTAGGCGCTGCGGGCAGACACCGAAATTCGCACGCCTTCTCGATCCACTTCGTCGATCGTCCTGATCGGAGAGCCGGGCGGCACGAGGTAGGTGGCCTCGATTTCAAGATAGGCCGCGGTGAAATCGATGTCGTTGGCGCGCGCGGGCTCCGCGCCGAGGAAAGCCACGTCCCAGGCGCCGGACTTCGCCGCGTCGGCCACTTTGCCCGGCGACTCATAGCCGGTGAAATCGACGCCGACGCCAAGGCGCCGGCCGAGCTCCTGCGCGAGGTCGGGAACGATGCCGCGCGGTGCGCCAGTGGCGGGATCCTTCCCGACGAGCAGGAAATTCGACAGGTTGAGGGCAACCCGGAGCTTGCCGGTTGGGGTGAGTTCTTTTTTCGCCGTGGGAGTAACTGCGGGTGAAGGTTCGGTCATGGGCGGAATCTCCCTAGGGTTCGATGCTGCCGGTAACCAGGATCATGGACGGGGGCTGCGTTCCAGCAGCATGGCACGCTCCTCGGATGAAACGAATCGTCGTTTTCCCGCAATGATAGCGCCACTAGTGCCCGAGAATCTGGCTTAAGAACAGCCGCGCGCGATCGGTGCGTGGCGCGGCGAAGAATTCCGCCGGCGGGGCGGCCTCGACGATTTCGCCCCGGTCCATGAATACGATCCGGTCGGCGATCGTGCGGGCAAAGCCCATCTCATGGGTCACCACCACCATGGTCATGCCTTCGCGCGCGAGTTCGACGATCACATCGAGGACTTCCTTGATCATCTCCGGGTCGAGCGCGGAAGTCGGCTCGTCGAACAGCATCACGCGCGGGCGCATGGCAAGAGCCCGCGCAATCGCGACGCGCTGCTGCTGGCCGCCGGAGAGCTGGCCGGGGTACTTGCCGGCCTGTTCGGGGATGCGCACGCGCTCCAGCAGCTCGAGCGCAAACGCTTCGGCCTGCCGACGCGGGGCCTTGCGCACCCACACCGGCGCGAGCACCAGGTTCTCCAGCACGGTGAGATGCGGAAACAGGTTGAAGCTCTGGAACACCATGCCCACTTCGCGCCGGATCGCCTCGACCGCGCGCACGTCATCGCGCAATTCGATGCCATCGACCACGATGCGGCCGCTGTCATGGCGCTCGAGGCGGTTGATGAGGCGGATCATGGTCGACTTGCCCGAGCCTGACGGCCCGCAGACGACGATTTTTTCGCCCTTCGCGACCGCAAGATTGATGCCCGTAAGGGCCTTGAAATTGCCGAACCACTTGCTGACGCCAGTCATCTCGATCATCGGCGCTTGGCTTGTCGCGTGTTCCGGGTCCGCCATGTCAGGCCTCTTTCAGCGCGCTTGCGTCAGGGCGTCGCGCAACGTCGCGCTCCGTTGCAGGCCCGCGCGCGAGGTCGCGCTCCAGGGCCTGGCTGTACTGCGACATCGCGTAGCAGAATACAAAATAGATCAGCGAAGCGAACAGGTAGGCCTCGACGCCGTAACCGCTCCACGCCGGCTCGCCCAGTGCGGTCTTCAATGCCAGCAGCACATCGAACAGGCCGATGATCACCACCAGCGAAGTGTCCTTGAAGAGACCGATGAAGGTATTCACCAGCGGCGGGATCGAGACCCGCAGGGCCTGCGGCAGGATCACCAGGGCGGTGCGCTTCCAGTAGCCGAGGCCGAGCGCCTCGGCGGCCTCGTACTGTCCGCGCGGGATCGCCTGCAGGCCGCCGCGCACCACCTCGGCGAGGTAGGCGGCGGCGAACAGGATCAACGCGGTCTGTGCGCGCAGCAGCTTGTCGATGTTCACGCCGCCGGGCAGGAACAGGGGCATCATCACCGAAGCCATGAAGAGCAGCGAAATCAGCGGCACGCCGCGGATCAGCTCGATGTAGCCGACGCACAGGGCGCGCACGGCCGGCATGGCCGAGCGCCGCCCGAGGGCGAGCAAAACGGAGAGCGGGAACGCGAACGCGATGCCGAAAGTGGCGAGCAGCAGCGTCAGCACGAGGCCGCCCCAGCGTCCGTCCTCGACGTACGTGAGCCCGAACCACCCGCCCCACATCAACAGGCCGATCGAGGCGAGGCCGGCAATCCACACCAGCACGAGCCAGGGTGTCCGGAAGCGGCGCAGCGCGCTCACCACGTAGAGCGCGAGGAACACGAGGATTGCCAGCGCCGGGCGCCAGTGTTCTTCATACGGATACGTGCCGAACAGGATGAAACGGTGCTTCTCTGCGATGAATGCCCAGCAGGCGCCACGCGCTTCGCGGCACACCTTGGAATCGGGCGCCTGCCAGATGGCGTCGACGAAGGCCCAGGCGAAAAATGGCGGCACGTAACGCCACAGGAGCCAGAGCGCCACCAGGGTGACGAGCGAATTGGGCACGCTCGAAAAGAGATTGGCGTGCGCCCAGAGGAAAGGGCCGCGCAGCCCCTTCATGCGCGCACCCCCTGCAGCGCAACGCGCCGGTTGTACCAGTTCATAAACGCCGAGATCGACAGGCTGATCGTCAGGTACACCAGCATGATGACGGCGATCCCCTCGATCGCCTGACCGGTCTGGTTCATCGTGGTATTGGCGATCGAGACCAGGTCCGGATAGCCGATCGCCACCGC
>JANMXB010000633.1:0-2849 GCA_031380765.1 Pseudomonadota bacterium
ACGCCGTACTCGGCGATGGACGCTTCCAATGCCCTTCTTCGCGCCCCATCGCCTATGATCTTGAAGCGGACGCGAGATTCCATTGCCTTTGCGAGGCCGGGAATAATTGCGTGCAGGCCCTGGCCTTCGCCAAGATTGCCGGCATATACGACGGTAAGCGGCAGCTTGTTGGCTCCACCGGGCGCCGCTGACGACTCGTTCGGTGCGGCCGCCATGAACTCATCGTCGATTCCGTTCGTGAAATACGAGAATCGCCGAAGCGGATAACGTGCGCGAAAATATTCCGCAAACCCCGCGGATACGAGGTTCACCTTGTCGGCTCTTCTTATGGCCCATCCTTCAAGAACGGAAAAAATTGGCGTCAAGGCCCACGCAACCCCGCCCGGGAGCACGTCCTTTATCGTATCGACAAAAATGTCTCTTATGTCGAGGTAGAGCCGGGTATTTTTCCGGCGGGAGATCAGTGCGCCCAGCACGGTCGACATGAGCCGGCCGGACGTTACGAACACGATATCGTATTGCCTGCCGGCGGTGCGTGCGAGGACGTTGAAGAAATACCTGACGTATGCATTTGACTGATCCAGCATGCCGCCCCGATGTTTCGGGATAGCAATGCGCGAGATCCGCAATCCGTCCTGCTCCTCCATGGAGGGAGCGTCCGCCGTGAAGGAGTGATAGCGGTTGGGCAGCGTTGTAAACACGTCTATCTGCGATCCGGCCGGAACGCGTGCCTGCAGCGCCGAGACCAAGGCGGTTGCACGGAACGACCCGGCGCTCAAATCGGGGCGGAAATAGAAACTGATGACCAGGATCCTCACGCGGGGTCATCCCAGTTCAGCAAAGTACGCAGCGTTGGCGAGTCGAAATCCACGGCCAGGCAAACGCTCGGCTCGCTGCGACCGAACTCCGGATGCCAGGTTGATTCTTCCGTTCGCAATCTGCCACCCGCAATCGAAAAGCCGACGCTCTGGCCGTGGGGCAATTTCAACTGGACTCTTGACTCATTGCCCGAATCAATGCCACCTCGTTCAAGCGTCACGGAAGGGTGCAGATGGAATCGCGCCTGTGCGCGTCCGAAACTGCCCGAAAGCCGGTCCTCCACCATCAATGCGCTCGGCGTGCATGACCATTCCCGCAGGTGTTCCGGTTTGCCCCGCAACCGCCGATAGCCGTCGTGAGAGCAGCGAACCAGTATTGCGCCATTGCGTGCTATCTGGAGTCCGTGCGGCCGGGCTCTGCGCGCAACGCGAAAGCCCGCCCACACCTCGGAGGAGTCCTTTGCGTCCACCACCACAGTGTTGTGGGCAGCCGTGCCGCGCTGCCGGGATCTTTCGTCACTAAGCCCATAACAGGAGGTTCCGGAGTTCACCAGGACGCGTTGGCCGAACAGGGACAGCTCGAAGGACAGTGTATCCGCATGCGCATGCCCCGGAAGGTAGTCCGGCCCTACAGGAGCAACGTCAAGAATCGCCACGGCCCCGTCCCATTCGACGCGCACGTATCCGCTGGCGGCAAGGTGCGTCAGGCTTTCCCCAGGGGCCGAGCGGCCGTGAAGCCCCAGTCTGGCGGCGTAGCGCTCGAGTTCGATCGGTGCCGGCGCAATATTCTTCGCCGCATCGTTGAAGTAGCTGATCTCGCCATCCGGATGGCACATTGCCGCAAGCCAGTTGCGCATGGGGCCCGTCACCTCGCGCAGCAGCGCAATCGTTGGACGCCAACGCAACGCAATTGCACTTTCGAAGACGGAACTCAAATTGCACAAATCCAGCATGTCTTCGAGCGCCAACGCGTGGTACAGGGTACTGCGTTCAAACTGGCCGCCGTCAGGGAGAATTTGCTCCTGCACTTCCCGCCTCAGGATGCGCAGACCTTGTTCCAGCCACGCCCGGGCCTCCGGTCCTTCGAAAAACAGGCCTGCAAAAACCAGTGCTTTGGCATTCGAGAACAAATGGTTCCCCGGCAAATGATGCTCCATTCGCCGCGCGAGCCAGCGCGCCTGGACCGCGAGGCTATGGACCGCTTCCCGCGGCAGGAGGTTGCCGCCGAGGGCCCACTTTATCCAGTTCACGATCCGAATAGACGTTGGATAAGGCTCCCACCCCGTTCCGGTACCAGGCGGGTTATCGTCAATCCAGCGGTTGAGCAGGTTGCGATGCCAGGTCGCGCGCGAACCTGCGTCCCTGGCGTTCAAGTCGTCGAAATAGTGCAAATTGTAGCGCCAGAGTTTCTCGCGGCCCGGATCGTCCCAGTCATGGCCCGTCAGATCGTGCGATTCGTTCAGGAATCGAAAACGTGCGGGCCCGACCATGCTTGCGTCGCGGTGGGCTGGTTCCGCCCAGCCAGGCCTGGAGAGCGCCCGCAACGATGGTCCCGGGCGAAGATCGGCGGGCGGCTGGAATATTCGCGACCGCAGGCGCCAGTAGAACTGTGTCGGTCGCAGATGGCGGAGGGTGTTCCAGTAGGTGAACAGGCTTGGCATTACGGGCCGGGATGGCGAAGCAACTTCTCCAGCTCGGCTGCAATACGCTCGCCTGCCTTGCCATCCCACATGGGCGGGATTGCGCCGCGCTTCCACTGCCCGGTGAAAAATCTGTCCAGCGCAGGCTTCAGGTTGGAAGGATCCGTTCCGATCAATTCGTTGGTGCCGATCGTCACGGTTTCCGGACGCTCGGTGGAATCGCGCAACGTAAGACAGGGCACACCCATGACCGTCGTTTCCTCGGTAATCCCGCCGGAATCGGTAATGACGGCGCAGGCGTGCCTTACCAGGAAGTTGAATTCAAGATAGGGCTGGGGATCGACTATCTTGAGATTCCCGGGAACGTGACGAACGTCCCGCAAGGTCCTGG
>JANMXB010000637.1:0-1868 GCA_031380765.1 Pseudomonadota bacterium
CTACATTTCGGCCATGTGGATCGCCGGGGTCATGCAGGGCCTCATGTGGCGCGCGGTAAGTGCTGACGGAACCCTGACCTATACCTTCGTCGAAAGCGTGAAGGCGACCTATCCGTTCTACATGGTGCGCCTCCTCGGCGGGCTGCTCTTCTTCGCGGGGATGCTGATCATGGCCTACAACGTGGTGAAGACCGCCCTGGGCAGCCAGCCGGTGAACGACGCGCTGATTCCTGCGCCGATGCCGGCGTCGATTCTTGTGCACGCCTGATCGAGGATCCGCCCATGAAACTCACCCACGACATGATCGAGCGCAACCAGGCGCTGCTGATCGTCCTCGTCATCCTCGTCGTCAGCATCGGGGGGCTGGTCGAGATCGTCCCGCTGTCGTTCCAGAAATCGGTCACCGAGCCCGTGGCGGGACTCAAGCCCTACACCGCGGCGCAGCTTAGCGGCCGCGACATCTATATCCGCGAGGGCTGCTACAACTGCCATTCGCAGATGATCCGGCCGTTCCGCGCCGAAGTGGAGCGCTACGGCCACTACTCCACCGCCGGCGAGTTCGTCTATGACCATCCGTTCCAGTGGGGCTCGAAGCGCACCGGCCCGGATCTGCACCGCGTCGGCGGCCGCTATTCGGACGAGTGGCATCGCATCCACCTAAACAATCCGCGCGACGTCGTGCCCGAGTCGAACATGCCGGCCTATACATGGCTTGCCGGCGCCCCGGCGAACGCGGCCGACATCGAAGCGAAGATGCGCGCCCTGCGCCTGGTCGGCGTGCCGTATTCGGGCGAGGACATCGCGAAGTCGCGCGGCGAGCTCAAGGGCAAGTCCGAGATGGACGCGCTGGTCGCCTACCTTCAGGTGCTCGGCACCGCGCTGAAGAAAACCAACTGAGGAGCCGGCCATGGACATCAATACAGTGCGCACCCTGGTGACGGTGCTCGCGTTCGCGACCTTTCTCGGGATCGTCTGGTGGGCCTACGGCCCGTCGCGCAAGGACCGTTTCGAGAGCGACGCCCGCATGGTCTTCGACGAGGAGGAGCGCAAATGAGCCAGTTCACCAGCGGTTTCTGGGATGTCTACATCGCGGCGCTCACGATCGTCTCGATCGTGGCCTGCGCGGTGCTCCTCAAAATGCAGAGCGCGCGCAAGGTATCCGGCAAGGGCGCAACCGCCGGCGAGACCACGGGCCACACCTGGGACGGCGATCTCGGCGAGTACAACAACCCGCTGCCCGCGTGGTGGATGTGGCTCTTCTACATCACCATCGCGTTCGCACTCGGCTATCTCCACCTTTACCCCGGGCTCGGAAGCTACGCGGGCGCGCTGGGCTGGACGCAGGTCGGCCAGCTCGAAGAGGAGATCGCCGCGGCCGAAAAGGAATTCGGGCCGCAGTTCCAGAAATACTCGGGCACCGACCTGAAGACGCTCGCCGCCGACCCGGCCGCGCGCTCGATCGGCCAGAAGCTGTTCCTCAACCATTGCGCCCAGTGCCATGCGTCGGATGCCGGCGGCAGCAAGGGATTCCCGAACCTGACCGACAAGGACTGGCTCTATGGCGGCGAGCCGGAGATCATCAAGGCTTCCATCACGGACGGCCGCATTGGCGTCATGCCGCCCCTGGGCGCCGCGCTCGGCGAGCAGAAGACCAAGGACGTCGCGCACTACGTGATGTCGCTGTCCGGGCTGGCCAACGACAGCCTGCGTACCGCCCGGGGCAAGGAAACCTATGGCGAAATCTGCGTTGCGTGTCACGGACCCGCAGGCTCGGGCACCGCTGCGCTCGGCGCCCCGAACCTGGCGGACAAGACCTGGCTGTACGGCTCGAGCGAGGTGACGATCATCGAGACCATCACCAAGGGGCG
>JANMXB010000658.1:0-7499 GCA_031380765.1 Pseudomonadota bacterium
TAGGCAAGGATGGCGTTGGTGCCGGCGACCATGAAGTTAGTTCCGAGCATTTCCCGGACGTCGAATTCCACGAGGATCTTTCCGGCTTCCTGCGCGAGACCGGGCAATCGCAGGGCGCGCGCTATTCTGGCGTTCTGCTGAAGCCGCGCCTGTGCTTCGGCGATTTGTGCGTCGAGCTCCTGGCGCCGCGTCTGATATTGCTTGAGTTGCGCTTCGGTTTCGGCAGACCGGGGGCCGAGGGATCGTCCGTTGCCCTTTCGGTCGCTCGTTTCGTACAGGTAGTCCCGGCCGGAAATGCTTTTCCAATGCATGCCGTACGCGAGCTTGCGTCGCTCGCGGGTGATGCGGATCCAGTGGTCATAGACCTGCCCGAGGTTGACCAGGGTGCGGAGCTGATCGTCACTGAAGGGAATCATTTATCCTGCAATATGACGTTGTTGGCGTTTTGCAGGATAAACCTTTCCGGCTCGTTTTATCCTGCAAATACGAATATTTCCATATTTGCAGGATAAATACAATATATTCAAATACTTAATCTACTGACAGGGCATGCTTTTTTTCAGAAGCCGAACAGGTCGGATCCCGTCCCGCCGTCCGCCCACCGCATCCGGCCCTCCGACCACACGTGGAACAGGGCGCCGAAGTCGCTTTCGATCGAGAGCGTCGTACCGGGCTCGACAATGACAAAGCAATTTGCGTAAGCGACCTTGCCGCCGACGCGGATGTCACCCGCGCGCATCCACAATTCGAGCAGCGCGGAGGTGGTAAAACCCGGCGTCTTCGATCCGGACAGCATGCCCATCTGCACGTAGCGATGCTCGCCGCTGGAGCGCGCGTAGTCGAAAATCATCTTGCGGGTCACGCCGCCGATGCCGGTGGGGAGCGCGTGCAGCGCATCGACGGGGACATTGATGTCCGGCTCGAGTTCCGGATTGGGATTGCGGATCTCACCGAAGCGCGGACCGGTGTGCAGCGCGTAGTCGCGATCGGTCGATTCGGGATAGATCACCGGCGCTTCGAGGCGCGACATCAACAAGGAGCGCTGGTAGGCGATCGCGTCGTGGGTTGCGCCTTTGAGGTTGATGCCGGCCTCGTGCAGGGTGATCGGGCCCTGGTAGTCGGTGAGCCCGCCGTCGAGGATGAAGCTGGTTGCAACGCCCAGATGCTGGTGCAGGCCGCTGCGCGTCAGCGGCTCGAATCCCACCAGCCCGAGAAAGCGGCCTTTCTCGCGGTCTTCGCGCACCGGCTTCAGGCTCAGGCCGGTTTTTCCCGCGGTGTGCCACTTGAGGTCCTGCGCGTCGTAAACGCTCACGGATTTTGCCGCCGGCGTGGCGCGCTTGGCGGAGGCGAGGGGAACTGGACGTGGCATGGGAGCTCCGGGGCGAAGGCGACGGTTATTTCTCGGGCAGCGCGTATTTCTTTTCGAGCGCGTCGAACTTGTCCTTCGTGACGGCGCGCTGCCTTTCGGCGAATCCCGCGAGCATTTTTTCCGCGCCCTTGAGCGAACCCTGCTTGTGCAGGTGGGCCAGCGCCTGCTGCATTCCGGCCAACGCCGCCTGCAGCGCGGTATTGGCATAGAGCACGCCGCTGAAGCCGAGCGCTTTCAACTCAGCCTGCTCAGGCATGGGGGTTTTGCCGCCGAAGACGATGTTGAGAATAGGAAAACCCGGCACGCGCTTCGGGATCTGGCGGATTTCCTCCAGGTTCTCGGGCGCCTCGAGAAACGTCGCCTCGGCGCCGGCCTCGTGATACCTGTGCAGGCGCTCGACGGCAGCCTCGAAGCCTTCGACCGCGCGCGAATCGGTGCGCGCGATGACGATGAAATTCGAGTCCGTCCTCGCGTCCACCGCGGCCTTGATCTTCTGCACCATTTCCGCCGCGTCGATCACCGCCTTGCCGGAAAAATGGCCGCAGCGCTTGGGAAAGACCTGGTCCTCGATCTGGATCGCGCTCGCCCCGGACCTTTCCAGCACGCGGATGGTGCGCGCCATGTTGAGCGCGTTGCCAAAGCCCGTGTCGCCGTCGACGATGAGCGGCAGCGAGACCGCGTCGCGGATCGCCGCCACGTGCGCGGCGACTTCGGTCAGCGTCGTGAGGCCGATGTCCGGCATGCCGAGAAAGGTGTTGGCGATGCCGGCGCCGGTGATGTAGATCGCGTTGAAGCCCGCGTCTTCGATCGCGCGGGCGGCCAGCGCGTTGGCGGCCCCCGGGAGCAGGGTGGCCTGGCGCGCTTCGAGCAGGCGGCGCAATTCGAGGTTGAGTTTTGGG
Source organism: Pseudomonadota bacterium (assembly GCA_031380765.1). Classification (GTDB taxonomy): domain Bacteria; phylum Pseudomonadota; class Gammaproteobacteria; order Burkholderiales; family SG8-39; genus SZAS-79. The sequence continues at coordinate 2,269 of JANMXB010000658.1, forward strand.
TTCATGTGTACACGTAGCCGTCAAAGAGTCTTCGCGTGGTCCGGAAAAAAGAGCCGCGCACCGCGCGCCACCCGCCTGCCTCGCGGAGGACCTCCCCGCCCGCCGTCAGCACGCCCGAGGGCATCGCGAGGCGAAGCGTGGCGGTCTCCCGGCGCCTGGCATATTGATTCGGAATCGACCCTTCAATGCCCGCGGCGACCGCAGTGCAGAGCGACCCGGTGAGCGGCAGCGCGCGGTGCGGCTGCCCGTTGGAAATAATGCGCACGGTGAGATCTGCTGACGACGCCGCAATAGCCTCGCCCGCCAGCGTTACCGCATCCTGCGGGGCGGAAACGAAGCCGATCTGCGGCATCGATTTCGAGCGCGCCTCCCCGACGTCCCGGGCGATGCCCATCGCCACCGAAGCGTGGCAGCGGATCGCGGCGATGCGATCGAGGAGGGCGCGATTGCGATCGAGCGCTTCGGGCATCTCGGTGCCGGTGAGACCGAGGCTCTTCGCGTCGAGGAACACGCAGGGGTTGGCGGCGTCGACCATGGAAACCTCGATGCGCCCGATGCCGGGAATGTCCAGCACGTCGCGCGGCTTGCCGGTCGGCAGCAGCTTGCCGGTGACCGCGCCGCCGGGATCGAGAAAATCGAGCCGTACCGGCGCACCCGTGCCGGCGACGCCCGGGATTTCGAGCTCGCCTTCGACCAGCGCGCGCCCGTCCCGGACCCGGAAGGTGGCGTTGATGATTTTTTTCGTGTTGGTGTTGTGGATGCGCACCGTCATCTCGCCCTCTGCCGCGGGCACGATGCCCTCCTCAATCGCGAAAGGCCCGACGGCCGAGGACATGTTGCCGCAGTTGCCGCTGTAGTCGACGCGCGCTTCGTTCACCAGGATCTGCGCAAACGTGTAGTCGAGATCCGCGTCGGGACGCGTCGGGGGGCCGAGCACGCACACTTTGGACAGCGACGACACGCCGCCCCCCATGCCGTTCAACTGGCGGCCATGCGGATCGGGGCTGCCCATCGCCCTGAGGAAAAGCGCGTCCCAGGTCGAGCGGTCCGCGGGGAGATCGCGCAAATGGAACATCAGGGCCTTGCTGGTGCCGCCGCGCATGAAGACTGCGGGAAGTTTGCTCGATCCTCTGTTCATGCCCGCAGTTTACTGCGCAATCCCCCCGCTAGAGCGAGCCCGCGGCGAAAGTGTCGCAGTTCTTCGGGTTGCCCGAATCCATCCCGCGCTTGAACCAGCGCGAGCGCTGTTCGGACGACCCGTGGGTGAAGGACTCCGGAACCACGCGGCCCTGGGACTGCTTCTGCAGACGATCGTCGCCGATGGCCGTCGCGGCGGCCAGCGCTTCTTCGAGGTCGCCGGCGCTCAGCTGGTTCATGGCGCCTGCGCGGTTGCCCCAGACGCCCGCATAGCAGTCGGCCTGCAGCTCCATGCGCACCGACGTTCCGCTCGCACCGGCGGCGTTGCCGCGGGCGCCTTCCAGCTTGTCCAGCGTGCCGGTGAGCTTCTGTATGTGGTGCCCCACTTCGTGCGCGATCACGTACGCCTGGGCGAAATCGCCCGGCGCCTTGAAGCGCGCCTGCATTTCACGAAAAAAAGACAAGTCGAGGTAGAGCTTCTCGTCGTTGCCGCAGTAGAACGGCCCCATCGCCGACTGGGCCGTGCCGCACGCCGAACGCACTTGGCCGTCAAAGAGCACCAGCGTCGGTGGACGGTATTGCGGCAGGAGTTTGCGCCACACCGCCTCGGTGCTGCCCAGGACCTTGGCGACGAACTGGCCGGTCTCGTCGGTGGGCGCGCCCTTGGCCGCGGGCCGGCTGTCGGCACGCCCGTTCGTGACCTGCTGCGCCACATTGATCGCCGTGCCGGGATCGAAGCCGAGGAAATAGGCGATGACGGCCACAACCACGCCGCCCACGCCCAGCCCTCCGCCCACGCCCATGCCGCGCCGGTCTTCGACGTTGCCGCTGGCTTCCTGTCCGCCGAGTTGCATTTTGCGCTGCCTCGCCCGCGCCGCTTACCAGCGCATCGCGGTTACCGGGACGTCGACTTCATAGGCGACGCAGCCCGAGAGCACGGAGCCGAGAACGGCCAGCAAAACGGTGAGCTTTTTCATGGTTGCGCCTGTGTGAAACGAGCTTGGCGCAAGTCTCGTTTGCAGGCGCTCCGGGGTCTGTACGCGAGCACACGATCCGGGAGGGGAATGGAGTTTGCCTTGAGTAAGTGCGGCAGCGCACAGAGCATCCGAGGCGCACACGACTATCGTGGGCCAAGGCTCCGCGCTTCGGAACCGCAACAAGGCGCGGAAGAAATGCGGCTGTCGATGTGTTAGCCGATTGCGGCGCATAGCAGGATTGGATGCGGCCGTAGCGCGGTCCCTTTGCGCGGCGTGCGTCAATCTCTCAACGGAGGCAGTACAAAATGAAAGCACCGAATCGAATCAGGAAAGTGGCCATTGCAGGGCTTGGCGCCGCGGCGCTGCTGCTGGCGGGTTGCGCGGAGCTCACTGCGACCTTGCATGGCGGGAAAACGGTCAACGTGACTTTGTCCGGCACCCAGGAAGTGCCGCCGGTAAACTCCTCCGGCCGGGGCGAAGGGTCAATCACGGTCTCCGACGACGGCACGGTCGCCGGCAACGTGAGAACCATCGGCGTGGACGGCGTGGCGGCCCACATCCACACCGGGGCGCGCGGCCAGAACGGGCCGGTCGCGGTCGGCATGGTGAAAACCGGCGAACATACGTGGGGCTTCCCCGCGGGCGCCCGGCTTAACGAAGCCCAGCTGGCCGCTTTCAGGGCGGGCAATACCTACGTCAACGTGCACACCGCCGCGAACAAGGGCGGCGAGGTCCGCGGGCAGCTGATGCCGTAGTTTCCTGAAAAGGAAAGTGTATTACCACAAGAGCGGCTCTGGAAGCCGCTCTTGTGTTTTTAGAGTCTGACTTTCTAGCCGAAGTTCCGACTGCGGTTGGGGTGGTTGAGGCGGCGGTCGCTACAGCGGATCGGGTCCGCCGCTAACCCAGCTTTCTCCTGAGCGCTGCGCCGAATTCCCGGATCCGGCCCGCGTTGATCCCCAGATCGCTGCGGCCCACCCGCGACTTCGAGCGCATGTCCACTTTCGTGGTCCCATCCGCACCCGGCACGATGCGCAGCACGACGTCATCCTCGAACCCGAACAGCAGCGAGCGGTCCGTGGCTTCGATGCGGCCCTGGATCGGCTCGGCATCGATGATCTCCAGGCCCATCCCCGCCAGCACCTGCCTGGACGCTTCGAACACTTTGTCGGGCGGCGCCTTGACGACGATGGGAGCGATGTCGGGATAGCCTTTCTTCTGCAGCGCGGCGACTTCGGGCCCGTCGTAGCGCAGCGGATGGTCGGTTTTCCTGCGCGTGCCCGTGATGAGGATGAATTGCGGCGGGTTGTCCGTATCGGTGGTGATGTCGTGGATGGGCGGCACGCTGCGAATGACCTCCCGCAGGTTCCAGGGGATGTAGAAAGTGATTGCGGCAATCACCAGCGCCAGGCTTCCAACGAAGATCGCGCCCACGCGTTTCGTGGCGACCCCGGCGATCGCCGCAGCGCCCGCCGCAAAACAGTTCCCGACGGCGAGCCACGCAACGTATCGCAGCGCGCCTATCCCGTCGCGATAGTCCCACAGGTCCAGACGATAGCCGATGCCGGCGAAGAGCCCGGCGATGGCGTCGGCGAGCGCGATGGCAAGGCAAAGCTGCGCCACGAGCCACGCGGCGTTGCCCGTGGGCTGGTTTGCGTTCAGGTAAAGGTCTTCTCCGGTGGTCATGCGGGCGTCCGCGAGGCGTAGCTGTCACGCAGCTCGCGCTTCAAAACCTTGCCGATCGCGCTGCGCGGCAACGCTTCGACGACCCTCACGGCGGCGAGGCGCTGGATCTTGTTGACGCGCGAATTGGTCCACACGCGCAATTCTTCGGCACCGACCTTCGCGGCCTCCTTGACCACCACGAACGCCACCGGCGTCTCCCCCCATTGCTCCGAGGGCACGCCCACGACCGCGCAATCGCCGACTTCAGGATGGCCCCGCAACACGCTCTCCAGGTCGCTCGGGTAGACGTTGAACCCGCCGGAGATGATCATGTCCTTTTTGCGGTCCATGAGCACGAGGAATCCGTCCGCGTCGAACCGCCCTACGTCGCCGGTGCGGATGAAGCGCCGGCCCTGCGGCGACCACCACTCGGCTTCGGCGGTTTTTTCGGGCTTGTTGTGATAGCCGTTCATCATGCCCGCCGAGTGGCCGACGACTTCGCCCATTTCGCCGGGGCCCACCTCGACGCCGTTCTCGTCGATCAGGCGGATGTCGTGGCCTTCGGCGGGCGGCCCGACCGTGTGCAGTTTGGCCGGATGCTCGTGGGCGCTGAGGATGCACGTGCCGCCGCCTTCGGTCATGCCGTAGAACTCGACCAGTCCGCCAGGCCAGCGCTTGAGCACGTCGGCCTTCAGCGCCGCCTGGAACGGCGCGCTGGTGGAGAATTTCATCGTGTAGGAAGACAGGTCGAAGGAATCGAAAGCGGGCAGCGCCATGAGGCGGTGATACTGCACCGGCACCAGCATGGTGTGCGTCGCGCGGTGTTTCGCGGCGAGCTCGAGATAGCGCGCCGCCTCGAACTTCGCCATCAGCACCGCCGTGCCGCCGTGGCCGAGCGTCGGGAAGAAGCACACCAGCGTGGTGTTCGAATACAGCGGCGTGGACAGCAGCGTGACGCTCGAGGTGTCGTAGCCGTACACCGCCGCGCGCCGGATGTGGCTCCAGCGCATCGCGTGCGACTGCACGATGCCCTTGGGCGTGCCCGTGGTGCCGGACGAATAGATGATGTTGAACGCCCAAGACGGCTCTGGGGAAACGGGCACCGGGCGCGCACCGGCAGGGGCGAGCCAGCCTTGCAGCGACGCGCCGACAGCGGACTCGTCGAGCGCGATGCGCTTTGCGGTGAGCCTTTGCGCAACAGGTTCGAGCGTTTTCGCCACCGTTGCATCGAGGAAGAAAAGTTTCGCGCTTGCGTCTGCGGCCATGCCGGCGAGTTCCTCAGCGGTGCACGAAGGCGCCAGCGGGGCGACGACCACGCCGGCTCGCAGCGCGCCCAGGTAGACGACGGCATATTCGATCGAAGTTCCCGCGCAGACAGCGATCGATTCCCGCGCTGCGATTCCCTCCCGCTGCAGCGCGGCGGCAACGCGATCCATCAGGGCGTCCAGTTCGCCG
>JANMXB010000676.1:0-3210 GCA_031380765.1 Pseudomonadota bacterium
CGGAGCTGGCGCCCGCGGGCAAGCTTCGCGCCGGCATGAACCTCAGCAATGCCCTGTTCACAGCAAAGGATCCCGCCACCGGCGAGTTGCGCGGGGTGAGCGTCGACCTGATGCGCGAGCTTGGGTCGCGCCTGGGCGTGCCGGTGGAATTCGTCGTCCACCCCACACCGGGGGACGTGACCGACGCGGTGGACAAGGGAACGTGGGATGTCGCGATCCTCGCCATCGAGCAGTCGCGCGCGGAGAAGATCGCGTTTTCTCCCGCGATCACCGAAATCGAGGCGACCTACGTGGTGCACAAGGATTCGAAGCTGCAGTCTGTCGCGCAGGTCGATGCCCCCGGTGTGCGCATTTCGGTCCCGGACAAGGCGGGCTACGAGCTCTACCTGACGCGAACGATACGCAATGCCACGCTCATCCGATCGAAAGGCACCCCGGCAGCGATCGAACTCTTTAATCAGCGCCGCGCGGACGCATTGGCAGGGTTGAGGCCGGCGCTCATCGAATCGATGCACAAAATGCCCGATGCGCGCTTTCTCGAAGGCAACTTCATGACCGTCAATCACGGCCTGGGCACACCGCGCGAGCGGCGCGCGGCGGCGGCTTATCTGAAGGCGTTCGTCGAAGAGATGAATGCCTCCGGGTTCGTGGCACGCTCGATCGAGCGGCACGGAATCCAGGGGCTTTCTGCCGTAAAGTGACGAGGTCGCGCACGGCCCGCTGCCGGTCGGGAGACGGTCGGCAGGCACTGTTATATTCACGCATCGCACAAGCGAAACACCGCCCGACATGACAGTGAAAATCGTAACGTACCAACCCCTGGAGCCTGGACCCAGGCTCACGGTTCTGGGCGCGGTGCACGGCAACGAAACCTGCGGAGCCCAAGCGATCGAGCGCATGGTTGCGGACATCGATGACAGAACCGTAATCCTCAAGCGCGGCACGCTCCAGCTGGTCCCGGTGACCAACCCGGGGGCCTACGCGAAGAACGTCCGCTTCGTCGAGCGCAACCTGAACCGCCACCTGTACCCCAAGGAAGAAAAGCTGCACTACGAGGATCACCTCGATCCCATCCTCTGCGGCGTGCTCGACAGGACGGACGTGCTGCTCGACCTGCACTCCTACACGTCCCCGGGCGGCCCGTTCATCTTCCTCGGCGGAGATAACGCGAATGAACTGGCGTTTGCAAAGGCGCTCGGCGTGCCGGACTTCGCCTTCGGCTGGGCGCAGGCCTTCGGCAGCGCCAGCCAAGGAAAGGAGGCGCAGGGCACGACGGAATACGCGCGCACGCAGGGGGCGCTGGCGGTGACGCTCGAATGCGGGCAGCACCTGAACGCAGACGCGGCGGACATAGGCTACCGGGCGATCCTGCTTGCACTGGCGCACCTGGACATGCTCGGCGACGGATGTGCCGCCGCCCCGGGACTCGACCGGAAAACAGTGGCCGGAAAACAGCGGTTCGTCCGCATGAAAAGCGTCTACCACCGCGAGGAAGGCGCGACGTTCGCCAAACCGTGGCGGCATTTCGATCCGGTCGCGAAGGGCGAGCCGATGGCGAGACTGGCTGGCGGCAAGATTCTGGCGGCGCCCGAGGACGGTTTCATCGTCCTGCCGAAGGAAAGCTCCGTCACCGGCGAAGAATGGTTTTTTTTCGGCACCGGCATGGCGTCGCCTGACACCGGAACTTGAACAGGGAGACGATCATGACTGCAAAAGGTGCCCAGCTCGCGTCGACGCAACCCGGACCGGTCGACCCGTTCGCGGTCGCGCGCTGGAATCTGGTGCCCGGGCGCACCGCCCTGGTCGTCATCGATCCGCAAAACGACTTCCTGCACGCCAACGGCTGGTACGCGAAATCCGGCGTCGACGTCTCGCACATGCAGAGGACGATCGAGCCGATTCGCGCGCTCGTAGCCGCAGCGCGAGCCAGGCGCATCCCGGTAATCTGGACGCGTCACGGGTTTCGCGACGAGCGCGACGCCGGCGTGTTCTTCCAACTGCGGCCGTTCCTCAAGGACGGCGGCCTGCGGCAGGGAACCTGGGGGTACGCGATCCTCGATGGCCTGGGCGCGCGCCCGCAAGACTGGTATTTCGAGAAGACCCGGCTCAGCGCGTTCTACAACACGAGCCTCGAGGGCACCCTCAGGGCGCTGCAGGCCGAGACCGTGCTGTTCGCCGGCGTGCTGACCAACCAATGCGTGGCGGCGACCTCGAAGGACGCCAACTTCCGCGACTTCAAGCCGATCGTCGTCGAGGACTCCACCGGGACGACGCTGCCCCACCTGCACGCGCCGGCGATCGAGATGATCCGCGTCGGCTGGGGCGAAGTCAGGAGCCTGGAGGAGGCGCTGTCGGAGATCGCGCGCCTGCCGGTCGCCAAGGGTGCAGCCGCATGAGCCGGCGCGTCGGCGCTTGCCTCGCTTTTGCGATCCTGGCGTGTGCAGTTTTCCGGGCCCACGCCGCGTGGCCCGACAAACCCATCCGCTTCATCGTGCCCTCCGCCGCCGGCGGCTCGCCCGACGTGCTCATGCGCGTGATGACCAACGAGATGTCGAAAAGCATGGGCGTCGCGATCGTGGTCGACAACAAGCCGGGCGCGTCTTTCACCATCGGCACGGCGGAAATCGCGCGCGCCGCGCCCGACGGCTACACGATGGGCTACGGCAACATCGTTTCTCTTGCCGTCGTGCAGACGCTGCTCGAAAAAGTGCCCTACGACGTCGAAAAGGACCTCACGCTGGTTTCCAACACGGTGCGCGTGTTCAACCTGCTCGCGGTCACCAACGCCCTCCCGGTGAAATCGGTGCCCGAGCTGATCGCCTACGCGAAGAAAAATCCCGGCAAGCTGGCAATGGCCTCGGGCGGCAACGGCACGACCGGGCACCTGGGCGGCGAGCTGTTCAAGGCGATGACCGGCACGTTCATCCTCCACGTGCCTTATCGCGGCAGCCCGCAGGGCATCAACGACCTGATCGCGGGCAACGCGCAGATGATGTTCGACAATATTTCGTCCATCGGTCCGCACGCGAAATCGGGGCGCGTGCGCGGGATCGCGGTGTCCGGCTCGCGCCGCTCGCCGGTGTTTGCGGACCTGCCCACGGTCGCCGAGGCAGGCGTGCCTGGCTATGAAACGGTCGCCTGGGGCGGCGTGATCGCGCCGGCCGGACTGCCGAAGGACGTGCAGGCAAGGCTCACCGCCGAAATCCGCAA
>JANMXB010000694.1:0-4789 GCA_031380765.1 Pseudomonadota bacterium
GAAGAAGCACTGCCCGGGGCGGACCTACGCGATCCTCGAGGGCCGCGACCGCATGGGCGGAACGTGGGACCTGTTTCGTTACCCAGGAATCCGCTCGGATTCGGACATGTACACGCTCGGATATTCGTTCAAACCGTGGGAGGAGCCCAAGGCGATCGCGGACGGGCCGTCGATCCTGAAATATGTGAAGGACACGGCGCGGGACTACGGCATCGACGGGAAGATCCGTTACGGCCGCCGGGTGAAGCGCGCCTCGTGGTCGACTGCGGACGCGTGCTGGACGGTCGAGGCCGAGGGTCCGGCTGGCATGGTGCAGATGACCTGCAGCTTCCTCTTCGTCTGCGGCGGCTATTACAAATACTCCGAAGGCTATACTCCCAAGTTTTCGGGCATCGAGCGTTTCAAGGGCCGCATCGTGCACCCGCAGAAGTGGACCGACGATATCGACTACGCGGGAAAACGAGTGGTCGTGATCGGCAGCGGCGCGACAGCCGTGACGCTCGTGCCGGAGATGGCGAAGACCGCGGCTCACGTGACGATGTTGCAACGCTCGCCCACCTATGTCGTTGCCCGTCCGGCCGAGGACAATCTTGCCATCAAGCTGCGCCGGTTCCTGCCCGCGATGCTCGCGTACACCATCACGCGCTGGAAACGGGTGCTCCTGCAGATGTATTTCTTCAACCTGTGCCGGCGCAACCCGGCGCGCGCGAAGAAGCTGATCCTGGGCGGCGTGCGCGCCTATCTCGGACCCGACTACGACGTCGATACGCATTTCACGCCGCGCTACGACCCCTGGACGCAGCGCATGTGCCTGGTGCCCGACGCGGACCTGTTCATGGCCATCCGCAAAAGGAAGGCGTCCGTGGTCACCGACCACATCGATACCTTCACCGAAAAGGGCGTGAAGCTGAAATCCGGCACTGAACTCGAGGCCGACCTGATCGTCACCGCCACCGGATTGAACCTGGAAGTGTTGAGCGGCCTGCAGATCACTGTCGATGGAAAAACGATCGATCCCGCAAAGACGTTCAACTACAAAGGCCTGATGTATAGCGGCGTGCCCAACCTGGCGTCGTCCTTCGGCTACACCAATGCCTCGTGGACGCTCAAGTGCGACCTGACCTGCGAATACGTATGCCGCCTGCTCAACTACATGAAGAAGCACGGCTACGCGCAATGCGTGCCGCGGCAGAACGACCCTTCGATCACCGAAGAGCCGTGGATCGATTTCTCATCCGGCTATGTGCAGCGCTCGCTAGCCCTGTTCCCCAAGCAAGGGTCCAGGGCGCCGTGGAAACTGCGCCAGAATTACGCGCGCGACATCATGACGCTGCGTTTCGGCAGGATCGATGACGGGGTGATGGAGTTTTCCACGCCGCCCGAGGCGACGGCGAAACGCGCCTGAGTCGAAGCCGGCGTCCTATTTCCCTCTAATTGAAAACTTTCGTTTCGTAAAATCGTTGACAGGAGGCGCTCTCCTGTCAGTTTGTGTACCGGTAACGATACAGATTCCCCTGCAATGGCGGCAGTGCCAGGCTGATCGATAGCCGACTTTGAGGTCAGCCCGAGAGCCCCGCCTTGCGCAGGCCGTCGAGCAGCAGCTTCATGTGCTCGGGCTTGCGGAAAGGCTGGGTTTCGTCACGGAAGAGGCTGGGGATGAAGTCGGGGGCGAATCCCTGCAGCTTTTCGAGGTTCTCGCGCAGCAACGCCTGGTCACCGGCATCCGCCGCATAGACAATCATCAGCACGCGCCGCAAAGGATGAAAGGGCTGGCGTTGAATCGCGAGCGCCGTCCACTCGTACAGTGCGCGCATGTCACCCTCGATAAATGCGCATTTCGCCATCGCGAGATGCGCGGTGCTGACCCATCGGTCCTTGGGGCTGATCCGGGTAGCCTGGGCGGCGAGCGCCTTGGCGGACTCGACCTGCCCGTCGGAAGCCTGGAGCTGCGACAGGAAGAACTGCGGCGGCGCATCGTTCGGGTTCAGCTCCTGTGCCTTGCGCAGGTCGGCGACGCTGTTGGCGAATTCGCCCGTAAGCGATTCGACGACGCCGCGAAAGTAATAGGAGCGGCTGTCGTTGGGCGCCAGTTGCATGAGCTTGTCCGCCGCGCGCCGCACGGCCAGGAGATCCGCCTTGCGATCGCGGGTCCACGCGAGGAATATCCGCCAGCAGTGGCCCGAGGCGAGCACGGCCCAGGCAAGCTGGCAATTGCCGTTCATGGCGATTGCTTGCCCGGCAAGCCGGATCGACTCGTCGATCTGCGCGGACTGGCCCAGGGACGCGCCGTCGTCGGAAGCTTTTGCCGCGCGCCAGGCGATATCGTCGGCCTCGGAAAAGCGCCGCTGGCCGCGCCCCATGAGACGCATTTCCTCGGCCTCGATTTCGGGAACCATGCTGGCGACGACCTGGCGCGTGATGCGCTCCTGCAGCTCGAACACGTCGCTCAGGACGTCTTCGTAACGCTCAGCCCACACGTGCTGGCCGGTATCGCCATTGACCAGTTGCGCGGTGACGCGCACGCGGTTCGCCACCTTGCGCACGCTGCCTTCGAGCACGAAGTGCACGCCCAGCTCCTGGGCGACTTTCCTCACGTCGACGCTGCGGCCTTTGTAGGTGAACGAAGTGTTGCGCGCGATCACAAAGAGGCGCTGGAAGCGCGACAGCTCGGTGAGGATGTCCTCCACCATGCCGTCGGCGAAGTATTCCTGCCCGGGGTCGCCGCTCATGTTGGTGAAAGGCAGCACGGCGATGGAAGGCCGGTCGGGCAACGATAGCCCGGCATCCGGCCTGAGGGGCGCCGGCCTTGCGGCGCCGGGAAAGACGGCAAACGCCCGCACCGGGTGGAGCATGTTCTTGATCCGCTGCTCCCCCTGGTCGGCAAAAGTGGCGTCGACCCTGCCGCGCACCACGCCCTGGACTGCGTCGGATACAACGATGCCGCCGGGCTCGGCCAATCCTTCGAGCCTGGCGGCGATGTTCACGCCGTCGCCGTAGATCGAGCCGTCGGCTTTCTCGATCACGTCGCCCAGGTGCACGCCGATGCGAAAGCGCATGCGCTGCTCCGCGGGCACGTCGACGGCCAGCGTGTCGAGTTCGTGCTGGATCGCGAGTGCGGCGGCGACTGCCCCGCCTGCCGTGTCGAAAATCGTGAGGACGGAATCCCCGGCCATGTCGATCACGCGGCCCTGCCGGGATTCGACCTGCGCGCGGATCACCGAGCGCGCCCGGTCGAGCGCGGCTATGGTCGCGTGTTCGTCCGCCGCCATGAGGCGCGTATAACCGGCCACATCGGCGGCCAGGATTGCCGCAAGGCGCTGCTTGTGTCCGGTTGCGCTCATGTCCTTTAGCCGAGCGGGTCCAGGGGGCAGTCTACTTGAATGGCCTAGTGAATGACTGAGCGCGATTAATCGACTACGCCGAAAGTGCTACTTCTCCGCCACGCGGACGCGGACCGTGCCGATGGCCTTCGCCACCAGCGACCGGTCCTCGTCGCGGATCTCGCCTTCCGTGAAGACGGTGTTTCGCCCGGGTTTCAGCACCCGCGCCTCGGCGACGAGCGTGCCTTTCCCGGCGCCGATGAATTGCAGGCTCAGGTCGATGGTGATCACGCCGATCGAATCCGGATGCTGGCTGCGCGCCGCGGTGCATAGCGCGACGTCCATGAGCGACATGATCACCCCGCCGTGGGCGCTGCCGAAACTGTTGGTCAGTTCCGGTCTCAGCTTGAGCGATAGCGTGGCCTTGCCGTCGGCGATCGTGTCGACCTCGATGCCCAGATGCCCGACGAACGGGATTTTCTTCTGAAACTCGCGCGCGAACTCCGCGTTGCTTTCCGCGGCCGTCCTGACCTCCACGTTGCGCTCCGCGATGCTCATATGATCGAGGCGCCCCCGTCCACGGCGATCGCCTGCCCGGTGATATGGCGCGAGGCGTCGGACGCAAGCAGCACCACCAGCCCCTTGAGATCCTCTTCGCCGCCCAGGCGCCCCGTGGGCGTCGCCGCGCGCAGGAATTCACCCGAGGCGTCCAGCGTGGCGCGCGTCATCTTCGAGGGGAAAAACCCCGGGCAGATCGCGTTCACGGTGATTCCGTAGCGGCCCCATTCGGCGGCGAACTGGCGCGTGAGCCCGATCACGCCGTGCTTGGTTGCCACATAGGAGACGTTGTTCAACAGGCGCGTGTCGGTGGCCTGCAATCCGCTGACCGAGGCGAGGTTGACGATGCGCCCCCATTTCCGCGGGATCATCGATTGCTTTGCGATGAGCTGCGACAGCACGAAGTTCCCGGTGAGGTTCAGGCTCAGGAGCTTGTCCCACGCATCGATCGGGTGGTCTTCGGCGGGCGCGCCCCACACCGCGCCGGCGTTGTTGACGAGGATGTCCACCTTGCCGGATTTCGCGAGGATCGCGGTGGCGAGCGGTTCGACCTGCTCGCGTTTTCCGAGGTCGCAGGGATAAGCCGTCGCTGCGATGCCCAGCGTCTTGAGGTGCGCGACGGCCTCCTCGAGCTCGTCTTTTTTACGCGCGGTAATTGCAATTTTGGCGCCCATCTCGCCCAGCGCCTCGGCCATCTGCAGGCCCAGCCCGCGCGAGCCGCCGGTGACGACGGCCGTGCGGCCGGCGAGGTCGAAGAGTTGCTTTACCCCCATGGTCAGGGCTTCAGTTGCAGCGACTTGTATTCAAGAAATTCTTCCAATCCGTAGACGCCGGCCTCTCGTCCGTGCCCGGATTGCTTGAAGCCGCCGAAGGGCGCGTTCATGTTGAACGGCCCGCCGTTGATGTCGATC
>JANMXB010000707.1:0-2969 GCA_031380765.1 Pseudomonadota bacterium
CCCGGCATCGGAAAGACCGGCCTGGCTTCCGCCGCCGAGAGCGGCAGCACCACGGTCGGGCGCCCGTTGAGGTTCTGCGCGCACGCCGACAGGTTGCCTTCGACCTGGCCCTTGGCGTTGAACTTTATCGGACCGCCAAGGGCCACGCGATCGACGATGTTGGTCTGGCGGATCGCGTCGGCCAGCGCTTTCGGTTCGGTGGACCGTGCGCGCTTGAAAGCGTCCGCGGCGATCAGGATGGATTCGAAAGTGTAGGCGACGTTGGTTCCATGGAACACGAACTGCTCCTTGGGATTCTGCTTGGCGAACGCGGCGGTGACGACCTTGGTCATGTTGGTCTTCGGATTGAACCAGGGCGCATTCGAAATGCAGTAGTCCGCGTTCTTGCCCAGCACTTTGGAGAATTGCTCCTCGTACATTCCGGGGGAGCCCGGGCTGATGACGCCCATGGGGTTCCAGCGCTGCTTGATCATCTCGCGGCGCAGGATGATCGAGTCGTTCAGGCGGCACACCAGCATGAGGAAATCGGCATTGGCGGCCTTGGCCTTGGAGACTTCGACGGTGAGGTCCTTGGCCGCCGGATCGTAGCCGATCGTATCGACCACTTTGAAGGGCAGGTTGGTGAGGTTGGGCAGTGTCGCCGAGATGCCCTTGAACATGGCCTGGCCGAAGGTGTCGTTCACGTGCATGAACACCGCCGTGCGCGGCGCGGTGTTGGTCGCGCGGAACAGGTCGCCCATCAACGCCAGGCCGTTCCTCACCAGGTCGGGGGCGGTAGGGAAGTTGCGGAACACGAACTTGTAGCCCTGCTCGGTGATCGGCGGCGCGGCGGCGATGTTGATGACGAAGGGGATGCCGCGCTGTTCGGCGACCTGGGCGATTGCAGAGGCGGCGCCAGAGTCGAAGGGACCGACCAGCACGTGCGCGCCTTCCTGGATGAGGCGCTCGGCCCGTGTGCGCGCGGTGTCGACGTTGGTTTCGGTATCTGCGTTCATGAGCTCGATGTCCACACCCAGCAGCTGCTTGATCACGCCGGGGGCGAGATCCGCGCCTTTCTGGCACGACTGGCCGATGAAGCCCTGGAAGCCCGAGCGCGGCAGCAGCACGCCGACTTTGAGCTTGGTGGCCTGAGCGCTCGCGATGCCGAAGGGCGAGAGCGCGGCAAGTGTGCCGCTCGCGGCGAGCGCGGCGTTGAACTGGCGGCGGTCAAAGCCTGAGGGCCGCTTTACATTGTCATTGCTCATGTACTCCTCCTGTATGTGTGGCGGCATTGTCGCCGTATTTTTCTGATCTGCTCATGTTGCGCCGCGGCATGGCCGTGCAACAGGGAAAGAAGGCCCACGTTAATTGTTATATAACAGCAGCGCGGCCTGGCCGAGCGCCGCCACAGGCCCGACGACGGCAGGGCCTTGGGGCCTCTTCCTGACCGTGAAAGGCGAAAAACTGATCCGCGACCTCAAGCGCAGCGTCAAGCAGCACGATCGCCAGTTCGCCGCCCGTCTCGAACCCGGCGAGCGCAGGGAACTGCTGCGATTGCTGGCGAAGCTCTCCGGGTGAGCGGTATGGGCGATGCTCGCTCGTTTCGCAAAGTCGCGCTGGGGCCAGCGAGCGTGACAGTCAAGCCCGAGGGCGACGGCGGATATCTGTTGAAATCGCCGGCACCGCTGGGGCCGTATCCTGCCCGGCTGACCGAGCGCCTCGTGCGCTGGGCAAAGGAAGCGCCGGAACGCACGTTTATCGCGAAACGCTCGACCTCAGGCGAATGGCTGCGGATAACTTATGCGGAGGCGCTTGCGTACGCACGTAACATCGGTCAGGCGCTTCTCGATCGCGGGCTCTCGGCGGAGCATCCGCTGATGATCCTGTCCGAGAACGACCTCGAGCACGCGATGCTCGCGCTCGCGGCACTCCACGCAGGGGTGCCTTTCGTGCCGGTCTCGCCGGCATACTCATTGGTCTCGCAGGATCACGGCAAGCTGCGCTTCGTCACCGGCCTCATGACGCCGGGGCTCGTGTTCGCCTCCGACGGGGCGCGCTTCGCGAAGGCCATCGATGCGGCAGTCCCGCAGGGCACGGAGCTGCTCGTCACCCACAATCCACCGCCTGGACGCAAGGCAACGCTCTTCAAGCAGCTCGCATCGACGCAGGCCACGCCACGCGTGGAGGAAGCCCACGCTGCGATCCGGCCGGATTCCATTTCCAAATTCCTCCTCACTTCCGGATCGACGGGTCTGCCCAAGGCAGTGATTCATACACAGCGCATGCTGGCCAGCAACCTGCAGATGATCGTCGATTGCCTGCCGTTTCTCGCAGACGACCCTCCCGTGCTGGTCGACTGGCTGCCGTGGAACCACACGTTCGGCGGCAACCATAACTATGGCCTCGCCCTCTACAACGGCGGTACGCTCTATATCGACGAAGGCAAACCGGTGCCGCAGCTGATCGGCGAGACGCTGCGCAACCTGCGCGAGATCGCGCCCACCGTGTACTTCAACGTGCCGCGAGGGTTCGAGGAGATCGCGCTTGCGCTGCACGCGGATGAGGCGCTTGCGAAGAATTTTTTCAGCCGCGTGAAGATGCTGTTCTATGCGGCCGCGAGCCTCGCCCAGCCGATCTGGGACAGCCTGCACGCAGCGGCGGAAAAAACCTGCGGCGAGCGCATCCTGATGATCACCGGGCTCGGGATGACCGAAACCGCGCCGTTCGCCGTCTGCGCCAACTGGGAGGCCGGGCAGTCGGGCGGCATCGGGCACCCGGCACCCGGCGTGGAGATGCGCCTCGTCCGCGTGGGCGAGAAGCTGGAGGTGCGCTATCGCGGTCCAAGCGTGACGCCGGGATTCTGGCGCCAGGAGGACCTGACCCGCGCGGCGTTCGATGAACAGGGCTTCTACAAAAGCGGCGATGCGGCGCGCTTCCTCGACCCCTCCGATGTGCAAAAGGGGCTCGTATTCGACGGGCGCATCGCCGAG
>JANMXB010000718.1:0-4130 GCA_031380765.1 Pseudomonadota bacterium
CGGTCACCTTGAGAACGAACTCGTTGCGCGCGCGATCTGCCGTCGCAAACGCTGCGGCGCGATCGGGGTCGCAGACGACCTGGGCGAGGCCCTCGCGGTCGCGCAGGTCGATGAAAATGACGCCGCCGTGGTCGCGTCGGCGGTGTGCCCAGCCGGCGAGGGTCACGACCTGGTCCAGGTTCGCAGCGGTCAGGTCCCCGCAGTAATGGGTGCGCATCGGGTCAGGCCTTGCGGTTTCTCGGGTTGTATGGGGGCGCGACGGTGCCCATCGAAATGATGTATTTCAGGGCTTCGTCCACGCTCATGTCGAGTTCGATCACGTCCTCGCGCCTGAGCATCACGAAGTAGCCTCCGGTCGGATTCGGAGTCGTCGGCACGTAGACCGAGACGTATTCGCCTTGCAGATGCTGCGTCACGTGGCCGCCGGGTGAGCCGGTGAGGAAAGCGATTGTCCACATTCCCTCATGCGGCCATCGAACGAGCAACGCCTTGCGGAACGCCTGTCCGCTGGAGGAAAACAGCGTGTCGGACACCTGCTTGACGCTCGAGTAGATCGAGCTGACGACAGGGATCCGGTTGAGGATTCCGTGCCAGAAATGCACCAGGCGTGCGCCGATGAAATTGGCCGCCGCGACCCCCGTCACGAGCACGATGGCCACTGTCAAGAGCACGCCGAGGCCGGGGACGTGAAGGCCCAGCCAGTGCTCGGTGCGCAGATTCTGCGGGAGAAGGAGCAGAACCTGGTCGAGCGTGGTGACAACCAGGTTCAGCACCCACAAGGTGATTACCAGCGGGATCCAGATCAGAAGACCGGTGATGAGATATTTCTTCACGCCAACGCCAGAGGAAAAAAGAAAAGCCCGGTTCGGTCAGCCGCCGACGCCGGGCATGGCGACACACGGGCATGACGACAAAATTATGCGGCCGGACAACCTATCCGGACGTTCCCGCAGGGGCAGTCTTCGCCACCGCGGCCTTGTCGCCGGACTTGTCTGCCGCCGGCTTCTCGGCGGACGGTTTCTCGCCTGCAGTCGAATCGGCGGCGGATTTCTCGCCCGAAGTACCGGATTCAGCCTTGGGCGCGTCCGCGGCTTTGGCTGCCGGCTTGGCCCCGCTGCTTTTGAAATCCGTCGCGTACCAGCCGCTTCCCTTCAACTGGAAGCCGGCGGCCGACAGCAGTTTTTTCAGGCTCTCCTTGCCACAGGAGGGGCACACGGTCATCAGCGGATCGGAATGCTTTTGCAGGAATTCATCCTGGAAGCCGCATTCCGAGCATCGGTATTCGTAGATCGGCATCGCACTGCCCCACCGGCAAAGAATGTGATTATAACTGACAGGCGTCGCTAGGATGCTGATTCGGGGCGGAAAAGCCGGCTCAGGGAGCGCTCAGCGATTGCAGGAAATCGACCAGATCGTCCTGTTCCGTTTCCGAGAGCCGCAGCGGCCTGAGAATCTTTTCGCCGTCGGCGTGAAGGCGGTCCTCGTTCAGGTCCGAGTAATAGCGCACCACGTCGCGCAGCGTCGCCAAATGGCCGTTGTGCATGTAGGGCGCGGTCCTCGCGACGTGGCGCAGCGAAGGCACCCTGAATTCGCCCCAGTTGCGGTGCTCGATACTCACGTGCCGCGTCCCGGTGGCCGAAGTCCGGGCGGGGTCGTCGTTGTACGCGCCCAGAAGGTTCGCCCGGCTCTCCTGCAGCTTGCTGATTCCCCCGTACCGCCCCGGATCGACGCGTCCGGGCTCGACGAAAAACGGGATGCCGATGTCGGCGAACTCGCCGTTGGTGAAATTCGGCCCGAAATGGCAGAGCGAGCAATTGCCCTTGCCGACAAAGATCTTCAGCCCGCGCTGCGCGGCTTGCGGATAGAGCTTGGCCGATTGCGTGTCGCCGCGCTCAAGAGCATCGCGAAAGTCGTCGAACGGCGTGCGGCCGCTCATTAGCGTTTCCTGGAACGCGGCGAGTGCCTTGCCGGCATTTACGGTAACCATGTCGTCGTCTCCCGGCGGCGGCGCGCCGAACGCCTTGCGAAAACCTTCGGCAAGGCGCGGATCGTCGCGCACGAGCGCGCCCACATGCGTCGTGCTGGCGGCCATCTCACGCTTGTCGACGATCGGACGCAGGCTCTGCGACCACAGGCTGTCCGCGGCGCCGTCCCAGCCGAACCAGCGGTTCAGCCTCACGTTCAACAGACCCGGCGTATTGCGGTCGAGCTCGACCGAGCCTTCGCCGCGCTTTCTGCCGTCGGTGAAGTGCAATTCAGGCTGGTGGCAGGTCGCGCACGAAGACTTGCCGTCGCGGGACAGGCGTGGCTCGAAAAACAGAGTCTTTCCGAACGCAATCGCCTCGGGACGGCCGGAAACGCGATTGCTCGGATCAGGCGCAGGCGCAACCGGCCACGGGCCATGCTGCAAGATTCGTGCGATCTCGGCCTCCGTAAAATCGGCCGACAATGTCAGTAACTTCCCAGAAGACTGGCTCCCAGACTGGCTGTGAACCACGAAAATGTCAGTAGCGGCCAGACCTGAAACCAACCCCGCGGCCAGCGCAACGAACGCAATCCGGCGCTTCATTGCACCACGACCGAACGCGTCAGGCGGTCGGACTTGTCACCTGAGCGCACATCGAAAACGAACTCCCAGCGCCCGGGCATGTGGAACATGAGGCCCGTGGCGCGATAGTGCCCGGCGGGCGCGGGAGCGACTTGCGCCTTGTAGTTCATGCCGTGGCGATGTTCGGGCATGCGGGCGTCCACGCTCACGCTGTCGGGTGCAGGCACACCGGCTTTCGGACACGCCGCGACCTCGACCGCGAAGTGCTTTCCGACCGAAATCTTTTCAGGGTCGGTGCGAAATCCAACCTCGAATCGCGCCGACTCGAGCTGCGTTCCGCCGGCCAGCACGGGGCTGCAGTCTTGCGCAGACGCAATCCACGGCACGAGAAGAGCCACCGCGACTGTACCGCGCCGTATCACTTTTTCTGCGCCATCGCCCCGCCGAAAACAGCATCGCCGTTCTTATAGGCGATTCGCTCGGCCACATCGTGCGGGAGGTCCTTCATCCAGGCGCGCGACCAGTTGGCGTGTTCCACCACGTACGGCCAGCGCTCGGGCGTGTAGCTGTCGGTGCCAACCATGAACCGGTCCGGGAATGCAACGAAAACCGAGCGCCACTCGGGTCCGACCTTGCCGCCCGAACCGTGATCGGTGCGAAACGCGAGGTCGCACCAGAGGTTCTTGTGCCGGGTGAGCATCTCCCGCAGGCGCTCGGGCTGGTCGAACCCGGAATGCGCCCAGAGGATGCGCGCTTCGGGCCACTGCCTGAACAACCTTTCTATCGCATCGGCATCGGAATGGGCATGCAGGAGCAGGTTGTGCTGCCTGGCCAGCTGCACCACGCGGCGCGGAACCGGCAAGTCCGCGTCCGCGCCGTATAAATGGAACTCCCCTATCGCGACATAGCGGTGCCTGGCCAGCCTCTGCTCGAGGTAGGTGATGACAGTGTCGTCGCGAAACCAGGTGGAGATTTCCCCGCGCGTGCGATAGGGCCGCAGCGAGGGCAGGATGAGGTCGGGGGCTTCGGCGTAGAGCTTCTGGTTGCCGTCGTCGTTCGAGCTCGACACGACCGCGCGCCGCAGGCCGGCCTTGCGCAGCAGTGCGATCGCGTCCTTGGGCGGCACGCTCTCCCACGCGTCGTGGCTGTAGTGCAGGTGCGCATCGAAGATCGGCAACTCCGCTGCGCCTGCCCCGGGACTGGCGGCCAAAGCGAGGCAGAGTCCGGCGAGGATCGCTCTCATGTTCAGAACGGGATGTCGTCTTCCATGTCGTCGAACTTGCCGGCGGGTTTTTTCGCGCCGGCCGGCGCGGGCCGCCCTTCCGGCGGCGGAGCGCCGCGCGATTCCGCAGATTCGCCGCGGTCTGCCCCCCGGTCGCTGCCCCGCGCGCCGCCCTCACCCATGCCCTGGCGCCCGCCGAGCATCTGCATGGTGTCGCAGACGATTTCGGTCGTGTACTTGTCCTGGCCTTCCTTGTCCTGCCACTTGCGCGTGCGCAGCCTTCCCTCGACGTACACCTGGGAGCCTTTTTTCAGGTACTCGCCGGCGATCTCGGCCAGCCGGTTGAAGAACACCACGCGA
>JANMXB010000016.1:0-6271 GCA_031380765.1 Pseudomonadota bacterium
TAGCAGGCTGTCGGGTCCTGGCCGAGGGTCTTCACGAGATAAGGCATCGCCTCTGCGAGCATCGCCGTAAGGTCCCAAGGGGGATTGAGGACGAACAGCCCGCTGCCGTGCAGGCCGAAGCCGTCGGCCGCCGGTGCCTTTACCGTCAATGAAACGTGCAGCCAGTTCTTGCGCTGCAGGCGCTTGAGCGACTCCGGAAACTGCTGCGACTGGCGCCGCTGCACTACCGGATACCACAGCACGTAGACGCCGGTCGCAAAGCGCCGCAGCGCATCCTCGAGCGTGGCGCGTGCACGGGCGTAGTCGCGTTTGTCCTCGTACGAAGGATCGATCAGCGCAAGTCCGCGCCGCGAAGGGGGCGGCAGTACCGATTTCAGCCCGTCGAACCCGTCGCCCGCCTGCACGAGAACGCGCGGCGCTTCGTTGGCAAAGTGCGCGCGCAACTCACGGCTCTCGGTGCTGTGCAGTTCGAACAGGCGCAGGCGGTCCTGCTCGCGCAGCATCTGCATTGCGATCTGCGCAGACCCGGGATAAAACTGCAGGGTGCCCTCCGGATTGAGCGCACGGACTTCATGCAGGTACGGGGCAAGGGAGGCGGGCACGTCTTTGCGCGCCCACAGTCGGCCGATCCCGGTGTCGAACTCGGCGTTCTTCTGCGCCCACGCCTCGCCAAGCGCATACCCCGCGGCGCCGGCGTGCGTGTCGACATACCAGAGCGGTTTGTCCTTCTGAATGAGGTAAGCGAGCAGATGGACCAGAACGGCGTGCTTCAGGACGTCAGCATGGCTGCCGGCGTGGAATGCATGGCGATAGCTCAGCATTCTCCATTATGGGTGCTATTTTTCCGGCGCTAGCGCGGCGTGTTCGGCCCGGTCGTGTCTCGGGCGTTGGCTGACGGGAGGTCCGTCGGATGCTTGGACACCTCGCTCGCGCTGCTGCTGATCGCGCCCGACGGGAAAATGTTCGTATCCGATGGCGATGCGATCGGCGCGCCCGAAAACGACCCGATCGGCTGCGAGGAGCACCCGGAGAGGGGAGAGGAGCAGCCGACTATCGCGATCAGCACGGCAGCGACCCAGAGTATCGAAGAGTCTTCCATCGTTCCCACCCGAATATGCGTCCCACCCCTGGCGAACAATCTAGAAGACATGCCGCTGCCAGTCAATCGGCGCTTGGCTGACCTTTCGTAGGACGATTCGAACGCCTGTCCCTGTTACTTCCAGCGAGTGATTCCGCCTTCCGATTCCGGCGTCAGATTGCTGCGGCAGAGAAGGCAGGTGTAAACCGAAGTGCCTGTGGCTTCAGAATGACTGGAACGAACCAGATATTCGTGCGGGTTTTGAGAACTGCTGGTCCCCAGGCGAAGGCCTTCGCAGTCGCGGCAGGACGCTGAAGGCCCCTTCTCGTTCTTTGTGGACGGTTGCATCTGCATGCCGCGAAAGTAACCTGACAGGGGTGAATTGTCCGTGAGCGACCTCTCTTTGCGGTATAGGGCTTTGTCTGACAGGAGAATACGACTGCTCTTTACGAAAATGGCAAAATCCGTGACAAATTACGCAAAAAAGGGCGGGCGGGAAGATAATCCGGGGTATCGGGTCCCCTAACCAAAGGACGGAGGCAAGCGATGAACAGAGACGAGTACGTTGCAAAGCTGAAATCACAACTCGATCAATGGAACGTCGAGACCGCGAAATGGGAGGAAAAGGCGCGCAACGCCCAGGCGGAGATGAAGACCGAATACGAAAAGCAACTCGCGACGCTGAGCGCGCGGCGCGAGGAAGCCATGTACCAGATGCGCTTGCTGCAAGGCGCCTCGACCGACGCCTGGAAGGAGATGATGAGCGGCGCCGACGCCGCCTGGAAACAGATGCAGGAAGCGTTCGGCAAGGCGAGAAACCATTTCGAGAAGAAATAATCGCCGTTAGCCAAAAATGAAAAAGCCGACTCGCGTCGGCTTTATTATTTCTGGTCGCTGCGGCCCGCGATGCCGTCCGGGCGCTACCGTGGGTGGGACATTTACTACAAGCGTGAGAATTGCGCCGACGACATGAATAGGCGCCCACGGATAGATCGAGTTCCGGTTGCATGCCACCATTGGTGCATGGATATACCCACCGAATCAGTGCAGGATATCGCCCTCTGGCTCCACGCCAATGCTGCCCGCGCGCGCTTGGGCGCAGCGGCGCCATTCATCGGGGGGATTGCGTTCGGCAAGCCGCCGATCCGTCGAATTGCCAGCCTCGATCAGCTCGAGGCAGACCGCCAAACCTGGCGCTGGTGGCTGGAGCGCACTGGAAGTGAGCGGGAATTCCGCGACGCCCTGCGCGCAAGAGTGGGCATCGAGCTCGAGAGTGCCAGCGCAAAAGCCGATGACCCTATGCGTTCACCCAGGTCGAAGGGCAGTCGGCATCCTGTTTAAAACCCCGGAGTAAGGAGATCACGCAATGAAAACTCGTTCCAAGTTCCTGGCAGTGGGCGCAATGATGGCGGCCGTTTGGTGTACGGCCCCGCTCGCGCAATCCGCCACCACCGAGTCCACGACCATTCCCGGCGCGACGCCGCAATATCCGCCCGCCGCAAACAGCATTGGCGTCGACAAGGGCTCCGCAACGATACCCGCCGCACGCACCGCGAAACGCATCCATCGCGCGAGCGCGCACCACCACGTGGCAAAACACCATCCAAAACGTGTGACTCACAAGGTCGCGCACCATCGAGTGAAGAAGGTCGCGCACAAAAACGCAGCAGCCTAAGGAGTACCGCTGCAGGTCAGCCCTACAGGCTCGCGCGAATTTGCCAGTTTCGTCGGAGTGCCCGACTTAACTCATTGATATCTGGTCGGGGCGAGAGGATTTGAACCTCCGACCACCTGCACCCCATGCAGGTACGCTACCAGGCTGCGCTACGCCCCGAGGGCGCGGATTATAGCAGAGGGCCCTTTCCCCTCAGTGCAGGGGCACGCTGCCGCCCGACTCGTTCGTGAGCCCGTCGATGACTTCGCGCAGCTCTTTGCGCAGATCGGCCACGTCGACCTTGCCGTGCCCATTGCCCTTGCCCTTGGCCGCTTCCGAACGCTCAGTCGCTTCTGCCTTCGCGGCCTCGCGGCCCTGCGAATAGACGTCGTCCAGGCGGTTGCGGGCGCCGCTGATGGTGAAGCCTTCCTCGTAGAGCAGCTCGCGGATGCGGCGGATGAGCAGGACTTCGTGGTGCTGGTAGTAGCGCCGGTTGCCGCGCCGCTTGACGGGCTTCAACTGGGTGAACTCCTGCTCCCAATAACGCAGCACGTGCGGCTTCACCCCGCACAGCTCGCTGACCTCACCGATGGTGAAGTAGCGCTTCGCCGGGATCGGCGGGAGGTCAGCTTTCTTGCGGCTTGGATCCATCGCCATCGCGCGACTTTTCGACCATCGCCTTCAGCTTCTGGCTGGCGTGAAAAGTGACGACACGGCGGGCGCTGATGGGGATCTCCTCGCCCGTCTTGGGGTTGCGGCCGGGACGCTGCGGCTTGTCGCGCAGCTGGAAATTGCCGAAGCCCGAGAGTTTGACGCTCTCGCCACGCTCGAGCGCCCCCCGGATTTCCTCGAAAAAGGCTTCGACCATGTCCTTGGCCTCGCGTTTGTTCAGGCCAACCTTCTCAAATAGCAGGTCGGCGAGTTCCGCCTTGGTCAAAGTCATCTACTGCCCCCTAAATCTTCTTTAAGTACGGAGGGTTCCACCGAAACGCCGCCCCAGCAATTCAACCATCTGGGCGATGGCCGAATCGGCTTCCGCATCTGTGAGTGTTTTCTCAGTATCTTGCATAACTATCCGGAATGCAAGGCTTTTTCGGCCCGGAGGCAGGCTTTTGCCCTGGTACAGGTCGAACAGACGGACCGAGCGCACGATGGCAGATTTTTCGGTCTCGAAGGCATCCAGGAGGGTCTGGACCTGAAGTCCGGCGTCGACCAGCACGGCAAGATCCCGGACGACCGGGGGGAAGCGCGAGGGCTGCTGGGGACGCGGAACCGGGACCTGCTGGAGCGCCCCGGCGTCCATTTCGAACACGACCGCAGGCTGCGGCAACTCGAATTTCGCCTGCCAGCGGGGGTGCAGCTCGCCCACCCAGCCGGCCGGGGCGCCATCGATCGTCACGCGCGCCGAACGCCCGGGATGAAGCGCCGGGTGCGCTGCAGGTTCGAAGCGCGCGGTGCGCGGCCAGACGAGCGCTTCGACGTCCGCCCTGATGTCGAAGAAATCCACGGGACGCGCAGGCGCCCCCCATTGCTCATCCTCGGCCGGACCGCATGCTGCGGCGGCGATACGCATCGGCTGCGAAAGTCCCGCCACCGCGAGCTCGCCATCCTTTATCTTGCGATCACGCAGGAAGGCGCGCCCCACTTCGAACACCCGCACGCGGGATTGTTTCCTCGCCATGTTGTAGCGGAGGTTCTCGATGAGCCCGCCGACGAGCGAGCTGCGCATTGCGGACTGGTGGCTTGCAATCGGGTTGAGCAGGCGAACGGGATCCGGGTTGCCGGCGAGGTCCGCTTCCCAGCCCGGATCGACGAACGTGAAATTCACCACTTCGTGGAAATCGCGCGCCGCAATCTGCGCACGCAGCGCGTGAAGCGACCGATGCGATTCGGGCTCGGCGCGCATCGCCGCTGGCGCGGTCGGGGGATTGGCCGGGATGCGCTCGAAGCCGTACACACGCGCCACTTCCTCGATGAGGTCTTCCTCGATTTCAATGTCGAACCGGTAAGACGGCGGCGTCACCGTAAAAGCCTCGGCGGTGCGCGCGAACGGCAGCGCGAGCCGCGTGAAGATATCGGCGATCTCATCCGCGGTGACGAGCACGCCGATAACCTTTTGCGCGCGTGTTATGCGCATCGCCACGGGTTTGCGCTCGGGCAATTTCGCAACCAGGTCGACCGTCGGACCCGGCTCGCCGCCGCAAATATCCAGGATCAGCCGCGTCGCGCGCTCGATGCCGGCCACGTTGTTGTTGAAATCGACGCCGCGCTCGAACCGGTGCGACGCGTCCGAGGAGAAGTTGTAGCGCCGCGCGCGCCCGGCAATTGCGTTCGGGAAGAAGAACGCCGACTCGAGGAAAATGTTTTTCGTTTCCAGATCCGCCTTGGTCGAGTCGCCGCCCATGATGCCGCCCAGGCCGATCGGCCCGGAGTCGTCGGTGATGCAGAGGACCGACTCATCGACTTCGACGGTCTGCTCGCTGAGGAGCAGGACCCTCTCGCCTTTTTTGCCCCAGCGCACGTCGATGCCGCCGGTGAGCTTGTCCTGGTCGTAGACGTGCAGCGGGCGGCCCATCTCGAGCATCACATAGTTGGTGACGTCGACCAGCGCCGAGATCGAGCGCTGTCCGGCCCGCTCGAGCCTCTGCTTCATCCAGTCCGGCGTCGGCGCCTTCGCATCGACATCGCGGATGACGCGCCCGGCGAAGCGGCCGCAGCCTTCGATGCCGGTGATGCGGAAGGGGTGCTTCGCGCCGCTCTTTGCGGCGACCGGCGTTGTATCGGGAGGACTGAGCTTCGCCCGCGTCAGCGCGGCCACTTCGCGTGCGATGCCGAGCACCGAAAGGCAATCGGCCTTGTTCGGCGTGAGCTTGATCTCCAGCACATTGTCGTCGAGTTGCAGAAGCCCGCGCACGTCGCTGCCCGGCGCCGCATCGGCCGGCAATTCGAGCAGCCCGCTGTGGTCTTCCGACATTCCCAGCTCACGCGCCGAACACAGCATCCCCTGGCTTTCGACGCCGCGCATCGTTGCCGCCTCGATTTGCGTGGGACCAGATGCGCCGGGCAGCTTCGCGCCAACGACGGCCAGCGGCGCCTTCATGCCTGCGCGCACGTTGGGGGCGCCGCAGACGATCTGCAGCGGATCATTCTTGCCGATGCTCACGCTGCAGAGCGAAAGCTTGTCCGCGTTCGGATGCTTCGCGACAGCAAGGATTTCACCCACCACGATGCCGCTGAATGGAGGCGCAACGGGCGTGCACGACTCGACCTCCAATCCCGACATGGTGAGCAGGTGCGCGAGCTCCTGGGTGCTCAGGGAGGGATTGGCAAGCGCGCGCAGCCAGCTTTCGGGGATCAGCATGCTAGAACTGCTTCAGAAAACGCAGGTCGCCGTCGAAAAAAAGGCGCAGGTCGTCGATGCCATAGCGCAGCATCGTCAGACGCTCCAGGCCCGAGCCGAAGGCGAATCCGATGTAGCGCTCGGGATCGAGCCCGAAGTTGCGCACCACGGCCGGATGCACCTGCCCCGAGCCGGAAAT
>JANMXB010000030.1:0-3642 GCA_031380765.1 Pseudomonadota bacterium
GATCGCCTTCCTGCGCGAGTTCGTGCGCTGCCGCTCGCCCAACCCGCCCGGCGATACGGTCCAGGCCGCCGATTTCGTGCGGCGGACGTTTCATGAACACGCAATCGCCTTCGAAGAGATCGCGCCCGTCGCCGACCGTCCCAACTTCATCGCGACCTTCGATACCGGCCGACCCGGCCCGCATCTCGTGCTCAACGGCCACATCGACGTGTTCCCGGTCGAGTCCGAAGACGGCTGGACGAAGGACCCGTGGGGCGGCGAACTCGTCGACGAGCGGATCTACGGGCGCGGCGCCTGCGACATGAAATGCGGGACCACGGCCTCGATCTTCACCTTCTTGTACCTCAACGAAATCCGCGACCGGTTGCGCGGCCGCCTCACGCTCACCGTAGTGTCCGACGAGGAATCCTTCAGCCCGCCGGGCATGCGCCACCTGATGGACCATCACCGTGAAAAGGTGCTGGGCGACGTGTGCCTCAACGGAGAGCCGAGCAGCCCCTATACCGTGCGCTTCGGCGAAAAGGGCCCGATCTGGGGCCGCTTCACGGCGCGCTCGAAAGGCGGCCACGGCGCCTTTGTTCATATGAGCAGAAACGCGATCCTCGTCGCAATGGAGGCGATCGCCGAATTGCGGGATTTGCCGAACCGGATTCCAGTCACGGAAGACGCCGAGCTTGCGCGCGCCCTCGACGAAGCCGGCCCCGACCTCGACCGCGCCTACGGTCCCGGTGCCGGCAAAGTCATTCGCCAGCTCACGGTCAACATCGGCCGCATCGAAGGCGGCGTCAAGGTCAACATGATTGCCGCCGAGTGCACGTTCGAAGCGGACATTCGCGTGCCCAACGGCGCCTCTTTTGAAGCCGTCAAAGCCGAGATCGACGCGATCGCCAAGCGCCATTCGCTCGAGATGGATCTGTTCACGGCGTCGCCGCCGAACTGGCGCGAGCCTTTCCATCCGCTCATGGACATCGTGAGGGCCAATGCTGCGCTGCTGAAGCCCGGACTGGTGCCGGCGCGCGTGGTGTCCCCCGGCGCCACGGACGCACGCCTTTGGCGGCTGAATGGCGTTCCGGCGGTGGTCTATGGGCCTTCGCCCCATGGCATGGGCAGCGTCGACGAAAACGTGTCGCTGGACGAGTTTTTCCATGTCGTGAAATCCCACGTCCTTTCTGCTTTCGACTACCTGAGCCGGACGGGCGTGCGCGGTGCCGGCTGATCCTCGCCGGTCGGTCGCCGACTACCGGGCGATTGCAGCGAAGTACGACCGGGCAACGCGCCTGATCAACAGAGCGCGGCGCGATGCAGTCGCCGCGCTGAAGCTGAAACCTGGGGAGACCGTGATGGACGTCGGCTGCGGATCGGGATTTTCATTTGCGCCGATTCTCGATGCGATCGGCCCCGCCGGAAAGTTGCTTGCATTCGATCATTCGCCCGAGCTGCTGCGCATCGCCGAGGGCCGGATCGCCGATGCGGGCTGGAAGAACGTGGTGCTTATAGAGTCGACCGCGGAGGCAGCGAGGTTCGATGCCTCGCCCTCTGCACTCCTGTTCAGCTATGTGCATGACGTGCTGCAGTCGCAAGCCGCGCTCGACAACCTGCTGGGCCAGGCGGCGCCCGGCGCACGAGTTGCGATCTGCGGCACCAAGCTGTGGCCGTGGTGGGGCTGGCCGGTGAACGTCTATTTGCATGTGACCCACCGGCACTACATCACAAACCGTGACGAGAATTTCAGCAAGCCCTGGGCCAGGATCGAAAAAATGCTGCGGGATTTTGAGGTGACCGTGCGATGGCCGCCGGGGTGGCGGTATTTGGCGACCGGCACGCTGCGCCAAGTGAAGGTATCCTTTACGAACCCAACCTGAGGAGCCCCAGTCATGCTGCTACGCTCATTGAATGTTCCCAAAAGCGAATTCGAATCCGGCACCGGCTGGCACCTGTTACCCGAGGGCGCGTGCCAAGGCGAAATATGCATTCCTCTGTCAAAGCCCGCCGGCGATCCGGTCGACGTCGCCCGGGTGGCCGAGGACATCGGCCTGCCGCTCGTCGCGGCGCCCGGGCACGGTCTCTGGGCGCTGGGGCCGGCGTCGATCGGCTCGCGCGCGCTGACGAGCGCGCAGGCGCCGGACCTGCGCCTGCCGGACCTTGACGGCAAGGAATTCCGCTTGTCGAGCCTGCGCGGACAAAAAGTTCTGCTCTACGCCTGGGCACCGTACTGAGGCTGCTCCAGAGACCTGCCCGTGTGGCAGGCATTGCGCAACGAGCTGCACCCGAAAGGCTTCGAGCTCGTCACCGTCGGCCTCGACACGCTGGGCAATTCGGGCTGCCGCGCGTCCATCGAAGCGGCCAAGCCCGAGCATCCGTCGCTGATCGACCGGCATCATGTCCTCGCCGACCTGTTCGGCGTCACCAACATTCCGATGAGCGTATGGATCGACGAGAAGGGCATGATCGTGCGGCCCGCGGAAACGGCTCCCGCCCCTCCGCCGCCGGCCGGCACCCCGCCCCGGGTCCTGCCGCCCGACCCGCCGCAGCGCTACAAGGACATCCTGGCCGAGGCCGCGAAGATCCGCAGAGACACCGACGCTTATCACGCGGCGCTGCGCGACTGGGTCGAGAAGGGCGCGGCGAGCAAGTTTGCTCTTTTGCCCGATGAGGTCATTGCCCGCTCGCGCCCGCGCGACAACGCAAAGGCGCTGGGTCACGCCCACTTCCAGCTCGCGACGCAGCTCGAGATGGATGGTCATCACGAGGCGGCGATCAAGCATTTTCGCGAAGCCCATCGCCTGGTGCCCGACAGCTGGACCTTCCGCCGGCAGGCGTGGTCGCTGGAGCAATTTGGCGACGGACCGCTCGCTCGGTTCTGGCAAGGACCGCTGCCGGATGCGCAAGGCGATTGGCCGTATGAAGGCGACTGGCTCTCCGACGTGCGGAAGGTTGGCGCGGAGAACTACAACGAGCCGTGGCGGCCGTGAGCGGGTAGGGATTGGGTGGCGCAATTGCTGCCATTCATTGGGCAACCTCCGCTCCAGGAGCCATTCTACAGCCAAATTGCTGCCATCGTGTACGGCGAAGCACTCGTGCGCTTTTACCGCCTCACACCAGTCCGAATTCCCGCAGCGCGTGCTCGCGCAGCTTCGTCTTCTGCACCTTGCCGCTCGCCGTCATGCCGATCGCGTCGAAGCTCGCGACGATCTTCAGGTATCTGGGCACGCGGAAATTGGCGGAGCGCTGCTTCACCCAGGCGATGAGCTGGGCCTCGGTCGCCTTCATTCCGTCTTTCAGCGAAACGTAAGCGCAGGCGACCTCGCCCAGCCGCGCGTCGGGGACCCCGATCACCTGCGCGGTCTGCACTGCCGGATGCGCGAGCAGCACTTCCTCGACTTCCGCAGGCGCGACGTTTTCCCCGCCGACACGGAACACATCCTTCAGCCGGCCCACCATCCGCAGGCGCCCGTCTTCGGTGAGCGACCCGAGGTCGCCGGTGCGAAGCCAGCCATCTGGAGTGAATGCTTTCGCGGTCTGCTCCGGGTTGTTGTAATACCCCTTCATCACGCTCCACCCGCGCACCTGGATCTCGCCGTCCTGGATTCTGAGTTCGAGACCTTCGTGCGTCTTCGCGAGTCCCTCGACACGCAGTTCTTC
>JANMXB010000347.1:0-3264 GCA_031380765.1 Pseudomonadota bacterium
CGTATCGGCGTCGGTATCGCTCAGTTCCGCGATGCGCTGGCCGCGCGTCACGTTCTGCCTTCCTTCACCAGGATCTCGCGGTTGTGCGCGTAGACGCTGTTGAAATTGTTGTCGTGCTTGATCACGATCAGCTTGCCGTAACCGCGGATCCCGGTGCCGATGTAGATCACGCGCCCGCTTGCGGCCGCCACTACAGGGTCCCCGGGCTTGCCCGCGATGTCCACGCCCTTGTTCGCGGGCTCGGAGAATCCGGTAAGCACCTTGCCGCGCGCCGGCCAGATGAACTCGACGCCTTCGTCGAGGCGATCGACCGCGCGCGGCTCCGCCGCGGCTTTGGGGGCCGCAGGCTCCGGCCTCTGCTCGATCCTTGCCGGCGGGGCCACCGCATGGCTCGGCTCGCTTCTCTGCAGCATCGCAAGGTTTTCGCTCGAGTACGGCAGGCGTAGCGCCTTGGGTTCGCTCTTGAGCGCACCCGCAACCGTGGGCGGCGCGGGTCTTGCCTCCGGCGGACGCGATTCGCCCGGACGGGAGTCGAGGGGCCGCGATTCGATTGGCCTGGTGTCGGGGGCGCCCGGGCCGCGCGCAGCGCCGACCTGCACTGGCGGCTGCCCTTCCGGCGGCGTTACGCGCAGGACCTGGCCCACCTGCAGGCGGCTTGGGTTGTCGATGCGGTTCCATTCCACAAGGTCGCGCGGGTCGGCGCCGTTGTCCAGCGCGATGCTGTAGAGCGTGTCGCCGCGCTTGACTTGATAGTAGCCCGTGGACGTGGTGGGCCCAGGAGCCCCGGGCACCGGCGTCGCCTCCACGACCGGAGGCTTTGGCGGGCTGATCATGGAAGGCGAGCGCTCGACCACGGGGGCCCCCGTCCGCTGGCTCGCGCACCCGGCCAGCAGCGCGCCTGCGGCACAGGCCGCAATTGCCCAGTACGAAGGTGCGCTTCGCGTCACAACCGGCCCGTCTCGAGGGGAACGAATCTCACTGCATCCATGGTCGTCTCGCTGTAACCGCGCGGACCGCGCTCTATCAATACCAACTGCTGCGTTCCGCGGCCGGCCTGCGGCGTCTTCAGCGGGAGGATCATTCTGCCACCCACCGCAAGCTGTTGTAAAAGGGGGGCGGGAACTTCGGCCGCGGCCGCCGCGACGATGATCGAATCGAACGGCGCCGCCTTCGCCACGCCCTGGCTGCCGTCGCCATAAACGAGGCGCAGATTGGACAGCTTGAGCCCCAACAAGTTGCTGCGCGCGCGGTCGAGCAGGGCCTGGATGCGCTCGATCGAATAGACCTCGGGCGCGACGTGCGCAAGCACGGCCGCCTGATACCCGCAGCCGGTGCCCACTTCGAGGGTCTTGCCCAGGTCGCGGCCGCCGGTCCTCAGTGCGGCGATCATTTTCGCGACCACATACGGCTGCGAGATGGTCTGGCCCAGTCCGATGGGCAGCGCGGTGTCTTCGTACGCGCGGCTCGCAAGCGCCTCTTCGACGAAGACATGGCGCGGTACCGCGGCCATCGCGGAGAGCACGCGTTCGTCCGTGATGCCCTCCCCGCGCAGCCGGTCGACCATGCGCTCGCGCGTGCGCTGCGATGTCATCCCGATCCCGGCGAGGGACTTCGCGTCGCGCATGCTTATTTTTCCATCCAGCCGCGCACCAGTTCGATCTGGCCGCGGTGCGTGAGGTCAACCTGCAGCGGCGTGATCGACACCGCGCGATTCGCCACCGCATGGAAATCAGTGCCCGGTCCGCCGTCCTGCGCCTCGCCGGCAGCGCCGATCCAGTAAATCGTCTGGCCGCGCGGGTTCGCGGACTTGACCACGGGCTCGGCTTTGTGGCGCTTGCCCAGCCGGGTGATCTCGATGCCGGTGATCTCCGCCTCGGGCACGTCGGGGACGTTCACATTGAGCAGCACCGGCTCGCCAAACGGGTCGCGCTGGAAGCGCTCGACCAGGCGCGCCGCCACCCGGCCCGCGGTGGCGAAATTCTTTCCCGCGTGGCTGGTGAGCGAAATCGCGATCGACGGGATGCCGAGCAGGAATCCTTCGGTCGCCGCGGCCACGGTACCGGAGTAGATCGTGTCGTCGCCCATATTGGCGCCGTAGTTGATCCCCGAGACGACGATGTCCGGCTGCTCGTCGAGAAAACCCGTGACCGCCAGGTGCACGCAGTCGGTCGGCGTGCCGTTGACGTACGAAAAGCCGTTCGCCGCGCGCCGCACCATCAGCGGCCGGTCGAGCGTCAGCGAGTTGGAGGCGCCGCTGCGGTCGCGCTCCGGCGCGACGACGATGATCTCGCCGAACGGGGCCAGGTGCTCGGCCAGCACGGCCAGGCCCGGCGCGAAGTAGCCGTCATCATTGGAAAGGAGGATGCGCACTGGCAAAGACGCGGTCGATACCGGAAGGAGGCCCGACGCGACAGGCCGGTTGCAGGATGCGCCGCGGGATGCGCGGCGCGCGCGTTTTCGAAGGGAAGTCTATCATGAACACTTCCGGCTTTCGCCGCGCCGCGGCCGCCGGCGGAGCCTGCGGGCGGTGCGCAATTTCAGAACATTTGCTTCCTTAGATCGGCTATGGGAGCGGCCCGCAGACAATCCGCAATATTTATTTTGTTATAATATGCAGTGAGTCCAAGGTAGTGAGTGAAAGGCAGTGAGTCAAAGAGCGAGCTGAGCAGAGGAGCGTCGCATGGCGGCAAGACGACCCGCGGTACCCACGAGCGCGCAGATGCGCGCGCAAGTCCTGGCAGCCATCGCCGAACGCGTGGGCCAGGCGGGTCTCACGCAAAAGGAAGTCGCCGCGCAGCTCGGCCTCGCGCAGCCGCAGGTGAGCGCCCTCATGAACGAAAAGAGCGACGGCTTCAGCCTCGATCGCCTCGTTGACGTCGCCGTGCGGGCGGGGCTCTCCGTGCGCCTTTCGGTGACGCGCCCCTATAAAAGAGATTGAGATGCGGAGACTGAAATGAGCCTGCCGGCCGCCTGGCAGACCCTCGAAGTGACGGCACCCGCGCCACACGTGCTGCTTGTCACGCTCAATCGCCCCGCGGTCGCCAACGCGCTCAACACGCAGATGGGCATCGAACTGCGCGACCTGTGGGTCGGCCTCACGCGCGACGCGGGCGACACGCGTGTCGTGGTGCTCACCGGCTCGGGCAGCAAGGCGTTCTGCGCCGGAGGCGATCTCAAAGAGCGCAACGGCATGACGGTGGAAACCTGGCAGCGCCAGCACGAGATCTTCGAGGAGGCGTTCTGGACGCTGATGGAACTGCCGCT
>JANMXB010000045.1:0-3543 GCA_031380765.1 Pseudomonadota bacterium
GGCTGGATCTACGTCGACATCCGCGGCCGCGACCTTGCGTCGGTGGTGAATGACGCGCGCCGCGCCGTGGCGGAAAAAGTAAAATTATCGCCGGGCGCGTCGGTCACCTGGTCGGGCCAGTTCGAGTATCTCGAGCGCGCAAAGGCCCGCCTGGCTGTCGTCGTGCCGTTCACCCTGCTCATCATCCTGGTGCTGTTGTACCTGGCGTTCGGCCATGTGGGCGAAGCGTTGCTGATCATGCTGACGCTGCCGTTCGCGCTGATCGGCGGCTTCTGGCTGATCTGGCTGCTCGGCCACAACCTGTCGGTGGCCGGCGCGATAGGGTTCATTGCGCTCGCGGGGCTGGCCGCGGAATTCGGGGTGGTGATGCTTGTCTACCTGCGGCATGCGATCGAGCTGCGCGCTCCGAAGAACGACCGGGAACTGCGTGAGGCCATCGACGATGGTGCTGTCCGGCGCGTGCGCCCGAAAGCGATGACGGTGGCGGTGATTCTGGGTGGTCTCGCGCCGCTGATGTGGTCGGCTGGAACCGGCGCGGAGGTGATGCAGCGCATTGCCGCGCCGATGATCGGGGGGATGATCACCGCGCCGCTGCTGTCGATGTTCGTGATTCCGGCGGCGTACTACCTGATGCGGCGGCGCAAGACCGGTCGCGGTGAAATTGTTAAATCTGGAAATACAATTGGCTTGAGTGCCGCTCCGGGACTCACTGTTTTATAATAAAAGTTGATCTTTTATGGCCGATGGCTCATTCGATGATCCGATCGGCGCGCACCAGCAGCGACTGCGGGACCGTGACGCCGATCGCCTTCGCCGTGCGCAGGTTGATCACCAGCTCGAAGCGCGTCGGCTGCTGCACCGGAAGTTCAGCGGGCTTCCTTCCCTTCGCAATCCGGTCGACGTACGACGCAGCGGTGCGAAATCCCTCGCGCACGTTCGGACCGTAGGACATCAGCCCCCCGTCGTCAACCAGCTCGCCAATGTAGAACACGGTGGGAAGCTTCGCTCGCGTGCTGAGCTCCGTTACCTGCCGGCGGAATGGGAAGTTGACTGTCGTGCCGGAATAGTCGATCACCGCCTGGACCTTCGCCTTGCGCATCTCCCCGAATACGCGCTCGAATCCGCGTTCGTCCTCGGCTTCGAAACGCAGTAACTCCATATGCAACGCCACTGCAGTGCGCCGCAGCGCGGAAAGCTCGATTTCAGTCGGCGGATCTTCCTTCCAGTAGAGCATCGCGACGCGCGCGATCGAGGGCATCAGGTCCTTGAGCAGCTCGAGCCGCTTGGCGCTGATCTCGATCTGGTTGTTCGACACGCCGGTGACGTTTCCCCCGGGCCGGGCGAGGCCGGCCACCAGTCCGTGCGTGACCGGGTCGTTGGCCGCAGCCATCACGATCGGGATCGTGGTGGTCGCGTTTTTGGCGGCGATCGCGGAAACCTCGCACGTGGTGACGATCACGTCGGGCTTCGAGCTGACGATGTCGGACGCCATCCAGCGGAATACCTTGATCGTGTCGCCGCGCCAGTAGTAATCGATCCGGACGTTCTTGCCTTCCTGGTACCCCAGTTCGCGCAGGCCCTCGCGAAAGGAATCCACGTAGGGCTGGTACTTTTCGAGTGTGCCCTCCGAAAAGTAGGCGATGCGCAGCGGCTCTTTGCGGGCCTGCGCGAACAACGACTGCGGCAGCGCCGCGGCCGCGAGAACCACCAACAGCTTGCGTCGCGTGTTCATCGTCGCCCCGTCAAAACGCGGAGATTAATCCTATCACCGTCCAGGGTTAGGATTGGTGCGATACGGGACGCGGCTTCAGCACGATTCCGATGAGGGCGAACAAACAAAACAGGGCGCCCGCGCCGAACGCGAACGAAGAGCCGAAACTGTCCCACAAAAGACCCGCCAGGACGCTCGCCCCCAGCATGGTCAGGCCACTGAGCAGGTTGAAAAAGCCGAACGCCGTGCCGCGCAGTCCGGCCGGCGCGCTATCCGCAACCAGGGTCGCAAGCAGCCCCTGGGTGATGCCCATGTGCAGTCCCCACAGAGCAACGCCGAAAAAGACCGTTGCGAGGGAGTCGGCGCAGGCCAACACGAGGTCAGCGGCGATCAAGACGCCTAATCCGAGCGCGAGCAGCGCGGTCCGGCTCATGCGATCGGACAGCTTCCCGAAAGGATAGGCCGAGAGCGCGTAGACCACATTCATCGCCACGAGTACCAGCGGTATCCAGGCTATCGGCAGGCCGCCTTGATGAGCGCGCAGCACCAGGAACGCCTCGCTGAAGCGTGCGAGGGTAAACAGGGCGCCGATGCCGACCACCCACCAATAGGTACGGCTGAGGCGGCTTATCTCGCGCCAGTGAAGGGGATTGACGCGTTGGCTCGCCGCCTGACGTTGCGGTTCCCGCACCCCGAACAGCAGCAAGGCAACCGAGAGGACTCCCGGAATGACCGCCACCCAGAACACAGCGTGGAAGTCGTTTGACCACAGGAGCATCAATCCGATGGCGAGCAACGGTCCGAGGAACGCACCCACGGTATCGAGGGATTGGCGCAGGCCGTACGCCGCTCCGCGGATCTCAGGCGGCGCGAGATCCGCGACGAGCGCATCGCGCGGCGCCCCGCGGATTCCCTTGCCTATCCGGTCCATGAATCGCGCGGTGAGCACCATGCCGGTGCTCGCGGCCACGGCAAACAGCGGCTTGCTGAGCGCCCCCAGCCCGTACCCGATCACGGCCAGCATCTTGCGCTTGCCGAGATAGTCGCTCAGCACACCGGAGAACACTTTCACGACGAGCGCCGTGGCCTCCGCGACGCCTTCGATCAATCCAATGGTGAGTGCGCTGGCGCCAAGCACGGTGGCCATGAACACGGGGAGCAGGCTGTGGATGATCTCGGAGGAAATATCCATCAGCATGCTTACGAAACCGAGCACCCAGATGCCTGCCGGAATGCGCCTGGCGCCACCTTTGCGAGCGTTCATCCCCGGGCACCTCCTGCGTTCTCCACGTCCATGAACACCCAGCGCGACCAGCTCCCCTCGATAGCCATTGCTGACATTCTCACCCGTAGACGATCACCCCCGCCACGACCGCGGCGTCGAGCAGCACCCAGCCGATGCACGCCAGGTAGATCGTCTTGTCGCGCTTCTGCCAGCCGTAAACGAACCACAGGACCGCGGACAGCAGGTAGGCGAGCCATGAAAGCAGCGAAACTCCGGCGACGTCATTCTTCACCCAGACGACATAGACCTGCGGGATCGTCATGAGCATCGTGAACACGGACATGCCCCGCAGGACTTTTTCCAGGCCGCCGACCGGCGGCGCGCCCTCCCGTTTCGTGACGCAGGCAGGGTCGGCGGGAAGCATCGTCATGCCTGTTTCTGCGCGACTGCCGTCATGAGGCCCCAGAGCCAGCTGATCTTGTAGCGCTCGATCCTCGGCTGTGCGTGGCCCGCTTCCCGCAGCAGAGCGGCGCACTCGTCCTCGCGGTAGGTCTTGAAGTGGGCCTTGCTCATGAGCCGCAGATAGGCGGTGCACATCCGGCACATC
>JANMXB010000059.1:0-7778 GCA_031380765.1 Pseudomonadota bacterium
GGCGCCGACTTCGCGGTGAGCTCGGTGCCGACAATGCCGGCCGCGCCCGGCTTGTTCTCGACCACCACCGCCTGTCCCCAGGCTTCCTGCAGTTTCTGCGCGAGGATGCGCGTGCCGATGTCGGTGCCGCCGCCGGGCGGAAAGGGCACCACGATGCGCAGCGGCTTGGCCGGCCACACTTGCGCCACCGCTGGACTTGCGAGCAGCGCCATTGCGAGCAGCAAGGGCTTCAGCACTGGGTTGCTTCCATCGGGGTTCTCCGGTCAGACACAGTAGATGTCGAGCATCGTGGGAATGCAGTCGTTGGCGAGGATGACTTTCTTCCTCGCGATCTTCAGGGCGGTTTCGCGCCGCACCAGGCCGTGGGTGGTGCGGCCGAAAAACACGTGCTGCGTCTTCTGCCGCGTGTCGTAGACGTGAACGCTGAACGTGGACTTGACCGCGAGCAGCCCATCGACCTCTCCGGCAAGCAGCACGTTGCCGACCATGTGCGCCGTGCGTCTCAGCGGGGTCGATGCGACGCTCTTTCCGGAGCGGATGCGCTGCACGCGCTCTTCCAGGCCCGCGCGGCTGGCGTAGTAGATCAGCGAGAGTTCCTTCAGCGGGTCGACGGTCGGCTCGGTCTCCGACTTCCACGCCGGCATCCAGAAT
This sequence comes from Pseudomonadota bacterium, assembly GCA_031380765.1. GTDB lineage: Bacteria > Pseudomonadota > Gammaproteobacteria > Burkholderiales > SG8-39 > SZAS-79. Next base: position 652 of record JANMXB010000059.1, read on the forward strand.
TCCGCGTCTTCCACGTAGAGCGCGAGCCACGCGTCCCAGTCCTGCTCGTCGAGGAGCATCGCCTCGAGGCTGAGGAGCGCCGCGGCTTCGCGCAGGTCCGCGCTCATGCCTTCGCGACGCCGGCTTTGAGCAGCTTCAGCCAGGCGCGGTAGTTGCCCTGGAAGACGGATTCGTCGCCGATGCGATAGCTGCCGGCCACGGAAGTGACCGGGGTGATGCCGAGTTCATCGGCCTCGGCATTGCCGCCGGCCTTGACCACCGTGAGGCCTCTTGCGTAGCCCTGCTGCCAGTCGAGCGAGCGCGCTTCGTCGCCGCGCTGGCAGGCTTCGTACGCGCCCGTGTCGTCGGGCGTGGCAAAGCCGGTGGCATTGAAGAAATCCTCGTACTGGCGCAGGCGTTTGACGCGAGCCTCGGCGGGTTCCCCCTTGGGCGCCACGCAATAGGTAAGCATCTCGGTGCGGTCGACCGCTAGCGGTCGGATGATGCGCAGCTGCATCGAGGCGTTCTCGGCGATCTGCACGTTGGGGAACAAGGTGAGGTTCCTCACGTACATCATCCATTTCGCTTTCGTCTTGCCGACGCGTTTTTCGATCTCGGGAAGCATCGCGTAGAGCGGGCGCGCGGTGACCGCCGGGTTGTCGCCCCACATGAGCACATGGCCGTGGGGAAAAGTGAAGCAGCCGCGCCGCGAGGCGGCCTGCGCTTCGATGTCCTCGTAGATCGAATCCGCCGGGGCAGCGGCTGCGCGTGAGCTGCGTCTTTTTTCGAGCACTCCGATGTATGAGGCATGCGTCGGGATGAAGTGGTACATGTCCGAACTGTTTTCGAGCTGAAATTTCCAGTTGGCGTTGAAGGTGAAGCTGGCCGCGCCGGGGACAAACTCGATTCCGTCCGGCGCCTGGTCCACCACGAGGTCGATCGCGCGCCGCGCATCGCCGAGGTATTGATCGAGCGTCGGGACATCCTCCGAGAGGCTCGCGAACAGCAACCCCCGGTACGAGTCGAAGCGCGCCACTCGCGCGAGCCCGTGATCGGTTTGCTCGAACTCCTTCGAGTAGCAGCCCTGCCTCTGCGAGGTGATCGCGATGCAGCGTCCGCCGCTGTCGTAAGTCCAGCCGTGATAGGGGCACGAGTGATGCGCACCGTTGCCCGTCGCGGTGTGGAAAACCATTGCGCCCTTGTGCCTGCAGCTGTTCACGAAACAGCCGAGCTTGCCTTCGGCATCGCGCATCACCACGACCGGCGAGCGTCCGATGGTCGTGGTCAGGAAATCGTGCGCATTTGGGACCTGCGACTCGAGCCCGACGAAATTCCAGGTCGCCTCGAAGATATGGCGCATTTCGAGCTCGAAAACTGCCGGGTCGCGGAACGCGTCGCGATGCACGCTGAACCACCCCTCGCGGTCGTCGACGAGCCGGTCCAGATCAAGTGGATTAAGCGGGGTCAGAGTCGACTTTCCGGTTTGCATGGCAGGCAGGATGCTATCGCGCATTGACTTCGACCGGCTGGCCCGTTTCGAGGGCGCGCAGGGTGGCCTCGAACGCCGCCGTGGTGTCCAGCATCTGCGCGTGCGTGATGGGGAAGGGCGCGCGTCCACGAATCGCATCGGCGAACGCTTCGAGTTCGGCGAGCAGGGAGTCGGCCGGCTCGAGAGTAATCGCCTGCGGCCTGGCGCCCGAACGGTGGAGAAAAATCGCGTTTTCACCCAGCACTTCGGCCGAGCCCGCGGTCCCGAACACATGGATGCGCCAGTAAAACGGCGTCGCGCGGACGGTGGCGAGGACGCCGCTCGACCCATTGGCGAATTCGTACAGGGCCGCGACCGTGTCGAGCGGCGCGGGTTCGGGTTTGCGCAACAGGCGCTGCGCGCGCACCCGGCGCACCGGCCCCAGCAGATGCGTGAAAGTATCGAGCACGTGCAGGCCTGCGCCCGTTAAGCCGCCGCCGGGAGACTCCGCCGGCGACAGGCGCCATCCGTCCGGCACACGGTTGGAATTTTCGTTGCTGTTATGGCCTTCGACGTGCAGGAGCTCGCCCAGCTCACCGCTGGCGACGATCCGTTTCAACTCGCGGATCGCCGGCCAGAACCGCCGGTTGTGCCCGACGCCGAGCACCACGCCGGCGCTTTTGCACGCTTCGATCATCGCGCGCGCATCGGCCAGCGTGAGCGCCAGCGGTTTCTCGCAGAACACCGGCTTGGCGGCATGGGCGCAGGCGATGACCTGTGCACGGTGCAGGGAGTGGGGCGTGGCAAGGACGATCGCATCGACTTCGGGGTCCGCTGTCACGCGGGCGAGATCGTCGGTGAGAGCGAATTCGTGCTGCGCGGCGAACCTGCGCGTGGACTCGCTGCGGGTCTCCGCGGCCGTCTCCACGCCGTGGACGAAGCGGATCTTTTCACTGCCGCGGACCGATTCGACGAAACTGCGTCCCCACCGGCCCAGGCCGGCAATCGCCGCGCGAATCACTTAGGTCGGCTCGAGCGGATCGCCTCGATTACCGCAGCGCTGTCGCGGTCCTCACCGCCAAGCGCAATGGCGATGGCCAGCAGCGTCGCATTGGCCTCCATCATCGGCAGGTTCTGGCCCAGCCGGTGCGCGGTTTCGAGCATCAGTTTCGCGTCTTTCAGGGTCTGCGCGATGTGCGACTGCGGCGAGTATTCGCGGCGCACCATCTTCTCGCCCTTCTCGGACATGACATTCGAACCCGCGGGCGAGGCGCGCAATACCTCGAGGAATTCGGCCGGCTTCAGGCCGAGCCGCTCGGCGAACACGAGGCCTTCGGCGAGCGCTGCGCGGTTGAGCTGCAGCACCAGGTTGACCGCCAGCTTGGCCTTGGCCGCGTTGCCGGGCGACCCAAGGTTGAAACGCAGCGGGCAGATCGCATCGAGCAGGTCGGCCAGGCGATCGATCGCGCCGGGCGGACCGGCGAGCAGGCCGACGCCCTTGCCGGCTTCGAGCTGCGCGCTGGTGCCCGAGATCGGCGCCTCGACCAGAGTGATCCCGTAGCGCGCCGCGCGCGCCGCGATGAACGCGATCCGGCGCGGCTCTACGGTCGTCGTGCACAACACATCCATCGGATGGGCGGTGGTCTCGAGTTCCTCGATCACCGATTCGACCTGCGCGGTATCGTAGACCGCCAGCACGACGCGGTCGCAGCGCAGGCAGATCGCGTCGGCCGAAGCCGCCACCTCGATGCCTGCCATGCCCGCCAGCAGGAGTGCCTTGTCCGGGTTGACGTCGAACGCGAGTACGCGGAAGCCCGCGCCCGTGAGGCGATGCGCGACCGCCCCGCCCATGAGGCCAAGGCCGATCAGGCCGATGGGTTCCCTGCCTACGGGGACGGCGCTCATTCGGGCTGCATTCCCGCTTCGCGCGCATCGCGTGCCCACTTCGCGATTTCAGCCTTGATGAACTGGCCGAAGGGCTCGGGGCCGATCGTGGAGACTTCCAGCCCGGTGTCGCCGAGCCTGCCCTTGAGCTCGGGCTTGTTGAGCGCCTTCGCCATCGTGTCGTAGAGCTTGTTCACGACTACCGCGGGCGTGCCGGCCGGCGCAACCAGGCCGTACCAGAGCGACACGTCGAAACCCGGAACGTCCTCGGCAAACGCGGCGAGGCCGGGAGCGAGCGGCGTGCGTTTCAGGGCCGTCACACCCAGTCCCTTGAGCTTGCCACCCTTGATCTGGCCGAGCGCAACGGCATAGTCGGCAAACGTGAAGTCGACCTGCCCGGACAGGACGTCGGCCACCGCGAGCGACACGCCCTTGTACGGCACGTCCACGGTCTTGAATTTGCCGAAGGCCCGCACCTTCGCGATCGACACCTGCGAGCCGGCCGATCCGTAGCTCGCCGTGACGCCCTCGGGCTTCGAGCGCGCATAGGCCGAAAATTCGCGCAGGTTGTTCGCGGGGAAATCCGCCTTGACCAGCATGATCATCGAAGTGGAGAGGATGCGGCCGATCGGCACGAAATCCCTGACCGGGTCGTAGGGCAGGGTTTTGAACAGGGCGGGATTGGCGCCGTGCGGCGTATTGGTGGTGAACAAAAGCGTGTAGCCGTCCGGCGCCGCTCGCGCCACTTCGCCGGTGCCGACGTTGGCAAGCGCCCCGGGTCGGTTCTCGACGATGAACGGCTGGCCGAGCGCCTCCTGGAATTCGTGGGCGACCAGGCGCCCGACGTTGTCCGGGCCGGTGCCGGCCGGGTAAGGCACGACGATCCGGACGACGCGGGCCGGATAGCCTTGCGCGGCCGCGCCGGCGGCGAAGCACGCCAGCAGGACGAGCGCGACGGCTCTCAACATGAACGTCTCCTCGTTGTGTCCGGGCCAGTTTATCCGCTCCTTCGAGCGCTGGGCAAGGCGTGTATGATTCTCGCGCTCTGCGCTTTGCCGCACGTGCCAACCAGGGAGACAAACGATGCAGGGCCGGCAGTCCATCACGCTCGGCACCGCGACGCCCGGCGGGGGGTTCCCGCTGTATGGCGAGGCCTTCGCGGGCGCCGTGAATGCGACCGATGCCTCGCTCCTCGTCGAGCCCCGCAACACCAAAGGCAGCACCGAAAACGTCCCGCTTCTCGAAACCGGCGCACTCGACATCGCGTTGGTGCAGGGCGAGGTGGCCAATCCCGCGCTGGCCAAGGCGTCGAGCGGTTTGCGCATCGTCGCCGCCATGTACTCCTCGCCGGGGATGTTCGTGGTGCGCGCGGACACCCCTTACCGCTCGATCGGCGACCTCGAAGGCCAGGCCGTTGCCTTCGGTGCAAAGGGCTCGGGGCTGACGATCCTTGGCCGGACGGTGATCGACGGCCTGGGCATGGATTGCGACCGCGACTTCAGGGCAATCTATCTCGATAAGGCGGGCGACGGGCCGGTCATGGTGCTGGAGGGCCGCGTTGCAGCGCTGTGGGGCGCGGGCATCGGCTGGCCTGGCTTCGCCAAAGTTGCATCCAGTCCGCAGGGCGCCCGCTTCATCGTTCCGGGTCCCGCGGAAATCACCCGCATCCTCGCGAAGCATTCTTTCCTCAAGCGCCTGACGGTGGCGGCCGGCAGCTATCCGGGACAGGAGGCGCCGATCGCCTCGCTGGGCTCGTGGAGTTACGTCCTTGCGCGCCCGGGGTTCGATGCCGGCCTCGCGTACCGCCTTGCCCGCGCGCTGCACGGCGCTGAAGGCTCGCTGGCGGCCAGCCTCGAGCAGGCGCGCGAGACAACGGTGGCGAATACCGTTGCCGCCGCGCCGCGCCTGGATCTGGTCCATCCCGGTGTGCTGCGCTACTTTCGCGAGATCGGGCTCGCACCCGCTTGAAAGGAGTCCGCATGGATCTGAAGACACTTTACGAGCGCGGTCTCGCGTTGAGGAAGCGGATGTTCGGCGCCGCCGCGGTCGAAAAGCGCATGCAGGCCTGCGGCGAATTCGGCGCACCGCTGCAGCACATCATTAACGCCTACGCATATGGCGACGTATGGAGCCGCAAGGATCTGCCCGACAGCACCCGCAGCCTCGCGATGCTGGGAATCACCGCCGCGATCAACCGTCCGGCGGAATTCCGCGTGCATGTGCAGGGGGCGCTGGCCAACGGCTGCACGCCCGGGCAGATCCGCGAAGTCCTTTTGCTCGTCGCGATGTACTGCGGCATTCCGGCGGCGAACGACGCGCACCGCATCGCCCACGAGGTGATCGAGGACGCGCGGGCGGCGAAGTGATCGGATCGATGATCGAATCGGCCTTCGCTCAGGCCGCGCCGGTCTTCGGGATGAATTTCAGCGCCACGCCGTTGTTGCAGTAGCGCTTTCCCGTCGGCGGCGGACCGTCGTCGAAAAGGTGCCCGTGGTGGCCGCCGCAGCGCGCGCAGTGGTATTCGGTGCGCGGCAGCACCATCTTGAAGTCCCTGCTGGTGCCGAACGCGCCCGGGACGATGGTGAAAAAGCTCGGCCAGCCGGTGCCGCTTTCGTATTTCATCGCCGAAGTGAACAGGGGCAGGCCGCAACCGGCGCAAGTGAACACGCCCGGACGTTTCTCGTTGTTGAGCGGACTGGTGCCCGCGCGCTCGGTGCCTTCGTCGCGCAGCACCGAGTACTGGGCCGCAGTCAGGCGCTTTTTCCATTCGTCCTTCGCCAGCTCCAGCTTTTCGCCGGGGGCAGGGACGCTGGTGCCGGCGGCGAGCAGCGTCTTCCAGTTGTTTTGCAGGTCTTCCACGGCTGCGGCTCCTTTCGGTTGTGCGTGCAAATGCGGCGCGATTGCAAAAATTGGCGCTGCGGCAAGCGCCTTGATGAGTGAGCGGCGGTCCATCGTTACCTCCTCGAGGGTCTAATCGAATCGTTCTTGGCCGTTGGTCGCAGGGCTTGCGCTAAACTTACACCGTGGCCGCCCCTGACGAAACCCTGGTCGAGATCGACAACCTGCATTTCGCCTATGGGGACAAGCCAATTTTCCGCGGCCTGTCGCTCAAGGTGCCGCGCGGCAAGCTGGTCGCGATCCTGGGTTCCTCGGGCAGCGGCAAGTCTACGCTCCTCAAGCTGATCGGCGGGCAGCTCAGGCCTTCGGCCGGCGCGGTGAGGGTGACCGGGCAGGTCGTGCATGCGCTCGACAGCAACGCGCTGTACGCCCTGCGGCTCAAGATGGGCATGATGTTCCAGACGAGCGGCCTGTTCAGCGACCTCACGGTGTTCCAGAACATCGCGTTCCCGCTGCGCGAGCATACCGACCTGCCCGAAGACCTGATCCGAAGGCTGGTGCTCATGAAGCTCAACGCGGTGGGCCTGCGCGGCGCCAGCCGCATGATGCCTGCGGACCTGTCGGGCGGCATGTCGCGCCGCGTGGCGCTGGCCCGCGCGATCGCGATGGAGCCGATGTTGTCGATGTACGACGAGCCGTTCGCGGGCCTGGACCCGATTTCGCTCAACGTGATTGCCGAGCTGATCCGCAAGCTCAACGACGCGCTGGGCACCACCTCGATCGTCGTGACCTATGACGTGAGCGAGAGCCTCAAGCTCGTCGACCACATCTTCGTGATTGCCGACGGCGTGCTGGCGGGCGCCGGGACGCCGGCCGAGCTGCTCGCCTCGGAGGATCCCTTCCTCAAGCAGTTCCTGCATGCGCTGCCCGACGGCCCGGTGAAATTCGACCTGCCGGC
>JANMXB010000061.1:0-2107 GCA_031380765.1 Pseudomonadota bacterium
CCGGCGAGGTGATGATCTCGCGCGACCTCACCAACCTGCTGAATGCGGCCGACAAGGAAGCGCAGAAGCGAGGCGACCAGTTCATCGCCTCCGAGCTGTTCCTGCTGGCCGCGGCGGACGACAAGGGCGAAACGGGAAAGATTCTCAAGCAGTCCGGCGCTGCCAAAAAGGCGCTCGAAGCCGCCATCGAAGCCGTGCGTGGAGGACAAAACGTGCAATCCCAGGCCGACGAAGGCAATCGCGAAGCGCTCAAGAAATACACCATGGACCTCACCGAGCGTGCCAGGGACGGCCGTCTCGACCCGGTCATCGGCCGCGACGACGAGATCCGCCGCTGCATCCAGATCCTGCAGCGCCGCACCAAGAACAACCCGGTGCTGATCGGCGAGCCGGGTGTGGGCAAGACCGCAATCGTGGAAGGCCTCGCCCAGCGCATCATCAACGGCGAGGTGCCCGAAACGCTGAAGGGCAAGCGCGTGCTGTCCCTCGACATGGCTTCGCTCCTCGCGGGCGCGAAATACCGCGGCGAGTTCGAGGAGCGCCTCAAGTCCGTGCTGAAGGAGCTCGCGCAGGACGAAGGCCAGACCATCGTCTTCATCGACGAGCTCCACACCATGGTCGGTGCCGGCAAGGCCGAAGGCGCGATGGATGCGGGCAACATGCTCAAGCCCGCGCTCGCGCGCGGCGAATTGCATTGCGTCGGCGCGACCACGCTCGACGAATACCGCAAATATATCGAGAAGGACGCGGCCCTCGAGCGTCGCTTCCAGAAGGTGCTCGTCGGCGAGCCTTCGGTGGAGGATACCGTCGCGATCCTGCGCGGCCTCAAGGAGAAATACGAAGTGCACCATGGCGTGGAGATCACCGACCCGGCCATCGTCGCCGCGGCCGAGCTTTCGCACCGCTACATCACCGACCGGTTTCTCCCCGACAAGGCCATCGACCTCATCGACGAGGCGGCCTCGCGCATCAGGATGGAGATCGATTCCAAGCCCGAGTCGATGGACCGGCTCGACCGGCGCCTGATCCAGCTGCGCATCGAGCGCGAGGCGGTGAAGAAGGAAAAGGACGAGTCCTCGAGGAAGCGCCTCGGCCTCATCGAGGAGGAAATCAAGCGCATCGAAAAGGATTACTCCGACCTGGACGAGGTCTGGAAGTCCGAAAAGGCGCAGGTCGCCGGCTCGAAGCACATCAAGGAGGAGCTGGAAAAACTGCGTCAGCGGATGGAAGAGGCGCGCCGCAAAGGCGACTGGCAGGCGATGTCGGAGATCCAGTACGGCAATATCCCGCAGCTGGAGGCCCAGCTGAAGAAAGCGGAGTCGAGCGAAGCGCCGGCGCGAAAGGCGAAGCTTCTGCGCACGCAAGTCGGGGCCGAGGAAATCGCCGAGGTGGTTTCGCGCGCCACGGGCATCCCGGTGTCGAAGATGATGCAGGGTGAGCGCGAGAAGCTCATCCACATGGAAGACAAGCTGCACGAACGCGTGATCGGCCAGGACGAGGCGGTGCGCCTCGTGTCCGATGCGATCCGCCGCTCACGCTCGGGCCTGTCGGACCCCAACCGCCCGTACGGATCGTTCCTGTTCCTCGGGCCGACCGGCGTGGGCAAGACCGAGCTGTGCAAGACGCTCGCCTCCTTTCTCTTCGATTCGCAGGAGCATCTCATCCGCATCGACATGTCAGAGTACATGGAGAAGCACTCGGTTGCGCGCATGCTGGGCGCGCCTCCGGGTTACGTCGGCTATGACGAAGGCGGGGCGCTGACCGAGGCGGTGCGCAGGAAGCCCTATTCGGTGATCCTGTTCGACGAGATCGAAAAAGCGCACCCCGACGTGTTCAATGTGCTCCTGCAGGTGCTCGACGACGGGAGGCTCACCGACGGGCAGGGCCGCACCGTAGACTTCAAGAACACCGTGATCGTGATGACCTCCAATCTCGGATCGCACATGATCCAGCAGATGGAGGGCAGCGACTACGAAGTGATCAAGCTCGCGGTCATGGGCGAGGTGAAAGGCCATTTCCGCCCGGAGTTCATCAACCGCATCGACGAAGTGGTGGTGTTCCACGGGCTCGGGGAGGCGGAAATCCGCTCGATCGCCTCGATCCAGCT
>JANMXB010000069.1:0-19380 GCA_031380765.1 Pseudomonadota bacterium
GTTGAGGTCGAGCCACATGTCGAGCGCCTGCGGATCCGGGATCTCGTCCGCGCTCACCAGCCACGGGCCGATCGGACCGAACGTGTCGTAGCCCTTGCCCTTGTCCCACTGCGAGGATTGCAGCTGGAAGGCGCGCTCGGAAACGTCGTTTACCACGCAATAGCCCGCAACGTGTTCCAGCGCCTTCTCCTTGGACACGTGCAGCGCCCTCGTCCCGATCACTATGCCGAGTTCCACCTCCCAGTCGAGCTTCGTGGACGCAGGCGGCTGGATGACGTCATCGTCCGGCCCGCTGATGCAGGTGGTCGCCTTGCTGAAGATGATCGGCTCGCTGGGAATCGGCATCCCGGCTTCCTTGGCGTGGTCGGAGTAGTTGAGGCCGATGGCGACGAACTTGCCGATGCCGACGTAGGGCACGCCCATGCGCGGGTTGCCGGACACTACCGGCAGGCTCTCGGGCTTGATGCGGGCCAGGTTTTTCAGCCCGCGGGGCGAAATTTCGCCGGGACCGATGTTGCCGACGATCTTGGACAGGTCGCGGAGCTTGCCCTCCGCATCGATCATGCCCGGCTTCTCGAAGCCGTCCTTGCCATAGCGACACAATTTCATTCACTTCCCCCTGTAATTCAGATGGTCATGCCACCGTCGACGGAATACATGTTGCCGGTGGCGAATTTGGATTCGTCCGAAGCAAGAAACACAAGAATCCCGGTGATGTCGTGCACCGTGCCCAGGCGTCCCATGGGCTGGCGGGCGATAAAATCCTTTTTCGCCTGCACCGGGTCGGCGAAGGCGTTGATTCGATCGTGCAGCGACGGCGTGTCCACGGTACCCGGCCCGATCGCGTTGCAGCGGATGCCCTGCTTCACGTAGTCGGCGGCAATTGCCTTGGTCAGTCCGATGACCGCGGCCTTCGAAGCACCATAAACAAAACGGTTGGGCAGACCCTTCACGCTCGAAGCGATCGAGGACATGTTGATGATGGAGCCGCCGCCCCTGGCCAGCATCGCCGGCAGGAACGCGCGGCAGGTGTAGTACATGGAGCGCACGTTGAGGTTGAAGCTGAACTCCCAGTCGTTGGGCGTGCACTCGAAGATGGTGCCCTGGTGCACGTAGCCGGCGCAGTTGAACAGGATGTCGATGGCGCCGATGTCCCGTGCGGCCGAATTGACCGCCGCCTCGTCCATGACGTCCAGAACGCGAGCCCGGATGCCCGGACGGCCGTCGAGTGAAGCAATGGTCTTCGGATTGACGTCGGTCGCCCAGACGGTGGCGCCCTCGTTTGCGAACGCCTCTGCGGTCGCCCGCCCTATCCCCTGCCCCGCCGCGGTGATCACCGCGACCTTTCCTGCGAGTCTGCCTGCCAACGTGTTCTCCGCACCGGTTCGATTCAGCGAGCGCGAATTATAGCAACCGCTCCGCACCGCGCGGTCCCGCTACGTATCGCTGCGCGCGCCTGGGCACGCGCACAAATTGGCCTGACCACTTGACCAGCAAACGCCGCGTTGATAGTCTGCATCGCCAGCCGGACCGTGGCGCGGTGTGCACGCAAAACCAGAATGTCCGGCGCACGAGACAATGCCCATCCAAGCCGTAGAACCGCGTCGCCTTTACCGGCAGATCGCAGACCAGATCCGCGCGCTGATCGCCGAAAGCGAGTTCATGCCCGGTTCTCGGCTGCCGCCCGAGCGCGACCTTGCCAGGCAGATGGGCGTCTCGCGACCCTCGGTGCGCGAGGCGCTGATCGCCCTCGAGATCGAGGGCGTGCTCGACGTGCGCGTCGGTTCGGGGATCTACGTCACGCGACCCGGCGAGGGCAAATGCGCGACCGAACTGAGCGGTGCCTCCGGCCCCTTCGAGGTCATCCGCGCGCGCTGGATGATCGAAGGCGAATGCGCCGCGCTCGCAGCCCGCAACGCCAGCCCTGTGCAAATGCGCGCCATCCGCAAGGCACATGCCGACTATGTCGGCGAAAGCCGCCTCCACCACAACCCGCTGGATGCCGACCGCGCCTTTCATGTCAGCATCGCAGAAGCAGCCGGCAACAGCGCGCTGATCCTGGTCCTGCAGACTCTGTGGAATCAGCGGGTCGGCCCTCTGTACCGCGCGCTCGAACGCAAGCTCGAGTACCCGATGATGGCTGCCGAAACGGTCCGCGAGCATCAGGCCATCGTGGCGGCGATCGCGCGTCACGATCCGCGCGCCGCGCGCGCCGCGATGCGCAGCCACATGAATTTGACCAAGAAGCGCTACAGCAAGGACTGGAAGGTGGAAAGCAGAGTCGACGTCAGGAACCGATCCGCGGGAGCGACATGAACCAACTGGATTTCAAGGGCCGCACTGCGGTCGTCACCGGCGGCATGCAGGGAATAGGCGCCGCCATCGTCAAGCGCCTGGAGGCCTCCGGAGCGAAGGTAAGGGTGTGGGATCTGGATGCCACGGACAAGGTGGACGTCGCCGATCCGGTCTCGGTCGAGCGCGCCACGGCAAAGGCGATGACCGACCTCGGCAAGATCGACGTGCTCGTCAATAACGCAGGCATTGCGGGCATGAACAAACCCACGGTCGACTATCCGGTGGAGGAATGGCTGCGGGTCATGTCGATCAATCTAACGAGCCAATTCCTGTGCTGCCGGGCCGTGGCGCCACACATGGCCAAGGCAAAGTACGGCCGCATCGTCAACATCGCCTCGGTCGCGGGCAAGGAAGGCAATCCCAATGCGGTGGCCTACTCGGCCTCCAAGGCGGGCGTGATCTCCCTGACCAAGTCCCTGGGCAAGGAGCTCGCGCAGACCGGGGTGCTGGTCAACTGCGTGACGCCGGCGGCGGCAAAGACGGCCATCTTCGACCAGATGACCGAGCAGCACATCAATTACATGCTCTCCAAGATCCCGATGAACCGCTTCGTGGAAGTTGACGAGATTGCCGCGCTCGTCGGCTGGCTGGCATCGGAGGACTGCTCTTTTTCAACTGCAGGGGTATTCGACATTTCCGGTGGCAGGGCCACTTACTAACTACCAGGAGGAACAGATGGCATTCGATCGCAAGCTCAGGTTCGCGGCGGCCCTGGCCGCCGCTCTCGCCGCCACATTCGCTGCCGCGCCGGCTGCCATGGCGCAGCAAAAACTCAAGTTCGCCCACGTCTACGAGACCGGCGAGCCGTATCACACCTGGGCCGTCTGGGCCGCGGCCGAGATTCCCAAGCGCACCGCCAACCGCTACACGATGGATGTATTCCCGGCCTCCGCGCTGGGCAAGGAGACCGACATCAACCAGTCGCTCACCCTTGGAACGATCGACTTGATCTACACCGGCCAGGCGTTCGCGGCGCGCACCTATCCGCCGCTTGCGATTGGCGGCGCGCCGTACATGTTCCGCGATTTCGATCACTGGAAGAAATATTCGGAAAGCGCGGTCCTGCGGGACGTGATGGAGGGCTACTACAAGAAGGGCGGCAACAAGCCGCTCGCGGTGACCTACTACGGCGTGCGGCATACCACGGCCAACAAGGCGATCGTGAAGCCCGAGGACATGAAAGGCCTGAAACTTCGCGTGCCGGACGCGCCCCTCTATGTCATGTACCCGAAGGTCGTTGGCGCAAACGCGACGCCGATCGCGTTTGCCGAGGTGTACCTGGCGCTGCAGAACAAGACCGTCGACGCGCAGGAAAACCCGCTTCCGACGATCGAGGCGAAAAAATTCTACGAGGTCCAGTCGCACATCAACCTGACCGGGCACATCACCGAAATGCTGCTGACGATCGTGAGCGGCCAGCTGTGGGCCAAGCTTTCGGATGCGGACAAGAAGGCCTTCGAGGCGATCTTCCGCGAGGCGGCCGGCAAAGCCACAGCCGAAATCGCAGCCTCGGAGATCAAACTCGTCGATGATTTCGCGACCAAATACAAGAAGACGGTGGTCAAGTCCGACCGAGCGGCGTTCAAGGCAGCGTTCACCCCGTTCCACCTCGGGCCGGATGCCACCTGGGACAAGGCGCTCTACGACAAGGTCCAGGCGATCAAGTAGTCCCACGCAACGAGCGGACGGCGATAATGGCGACCAAGAAGAAGGACGGGCTGCGCAGCATCAAGTGGTTCGGGCGGGATGACATTTACGGCTTCATCTACCGCAGCTGGATGAAGAACAAGGGCATCCCGCACGACCAGTTCGACGGCCGCCCGGTCATCGGCATCTGCAACACGTGGTCGGAACTGGTGCCGTGCAACTCGCATTTCCGCGTGATTGCCCAGCATGTGAGGGATGGCGTGCTCGAAGCCGGCGGCTTTCCGCTCGAGTTTCCGGTGATGTCTCTTGGCGAGACGCTCCTGCGCCCGACCGCCATGTTGTATCGGAACCTCGTGAGCATGGATGTCGAGGAATCGATTCGCGCCAATCCGCTGGACGGGGTGGTGCTGCTGGTGGGCTGCGACAAGACGACGCCGGCACTGCTCATGGGTGCCTCGAGCGTGGACCTGCCGACGGTGGCAGTCTCGGGCGGACCGATGCTGTCGGGAAAATATCGCGGCACCGACATCGGGTCGGGCACCAACGTGTGGTCGATGTCGGAGGATCTTCGTGCGGGTAAGATCACCCAGGACGAATTTCACGAGGCCGAGTCCTGCATGCACCGCTCCCATGGCCACTGCATGACCATGGGCACCGCATCCACGATGGCCTCGATGGTGGAAGCACTGGGCGTAGGCATGCCCGGCAACGCGGCGATCCCCGCGGTCGATGCGCGGAGATACGTGCTTGCGCGCGAGGCCGGCCGGCGCGCGGTCGAGATGGTCAGAGAGAAGCTGACCCTGTCGAAGGTGCTCACCCGCCGGGCCTTCGAGAATGCCATCCGCGTCAATGCAGCGATCGGGGGCTCTACCAATGCCGTGATCCATCTCATCGCCATCGCGCGCAGAATCGGGATCGACCTCAAGCTCGAAGACTGGGACAAGTTCGGCCGCGGCATCCATACGCTGGTCAACCTGATGCCGAACGGCGAATTCCTGATGGAGGACTTCTACTATGCGGGCGGCCTGCCGGCGGTGATCCGCGAGCTGGGCCGCAACGACAAGCTCCATAAGGATGCATTGACCATCAACGGCAAAACGATCTGGCAAAACAACAAGAATGCGCCCTGCTACAACCGCAAGGTGATCCACACTTTCGACAAACCGTTCAAGAAGAACACCGGCATCGCGGTCCTGCGCGGCAACCTGTGCCCGGATGGCGCGATCATCAAGCCGTCGGCGGCGACGCCGAAGCTCATGAAGCACAAGGGGCGTGCGGTAGTGTTCGAGAACATCGAAGACTTTCACTCGCGCATCGACGACCCCAAGCTTGAAATCGACGCCGACTCGGTAATGGTGCTGAAGAATTGCGGTCCGCGGGGTTACCCGGGCATGGCCGAGGTGGGCAACATGCCCCTCCCCCCGCGCCTGCTCAAGAAAGGCGTCACCGACATGGTCCGGATTTCGGACGCGCGCATGAGCGGCACTGCTTACGGCACGGTGATTCTGCATGTCGCCCCCGAGGCCGCCGCCGGCGGAACGCTCGCCCTGGTCGAGAACGGCGATATGGTCGAGCTCGACGTCGCCAAGCGCCGGCTGCAGCTATTAGTGTCTGACGCCGAGCTTGCCAAGCGCGGGAAGAAATGGAAAGCACCCAAGCCACCGCTCACGCGCGGCTACTGGAAGCTGTACAACGACCATGTACTGCAAGCCAACGAGGGTGCCGATCTCGACTTCCTGGTGGGCAAGAGCGGTGCGCTGGTCCCGCGCGACAACCATTGAGCCCGGACTCAAGGTCTTCGATGTCAATCCACGCACCCGATATTGCCAGCACTACTGAGCAGATCCTCGGGGCCGATGGCGAATTCCATGTCACCGACGAGCCTGTCGACATATCGGTGTACGCCTGGGAGGACTGGATAGCGTTCGCGTTGTTCTGGACGCTGGCGGCTACGGTCTTCTACCAGTTCTTCACCCGGTACGCGCTTAACGACTCGGCTTCGTGGACCGAAGAAATCGCCCGCTATCTCCTCATTTGCACCGTTTTCGTGGGCGCCTCGGTCTCGGTGCGCAAGAACACCCACATCCATGTCGACATCTTTTACCGGTTCATGCCCCGGCCGATGGCGCGGGGGCTCTCGACATTCGTGGATGCCGTGCGGATAGTGTTTTTCGCCTATGCGGCGTACCTGACCTGGATGCTCATGAGCCGGATCGGCAGGCAGCAGATGGCAATCATCGATTGGCCGATCGGCCTCATCTACGGGTTCGTGCTGTTCGGCTTCGTCCTCATGTGCTACCGCTCGATCACGACCGGAATCAAACACTGGCGGCAGGGGTTCAGTGTGCTCGAGCGCCCGGAAGTCGCAGGGAGCGAGCAGGCATGACCGCCGTCCTCCTGATCTCGTTCCTGGTCCTCATGTGCGCGGGCGTCCCGGTGGCGCTGGCAATGGCCGGAGCCTCGCTCCTTTACGTAATGCTCTCGGGGACCGTACCCGACTTCGTGGTCATTCACCGCATGGTGAACGGGATCGACAGCTTTCCTTTGCTCGCTGTCCCGTTCTTCATCATGGCCGGCAACCTGATGAATTCAGCCGGCATCACCAATCGGATCTACAACTTCGCCCTTGCGCTGGTCGGTTGGCTGAAAGGCGGCCTCGGCCACGTCAACGTCATCGGCTCGGTGATCTTCGCGGGCATGTCGGGCACCGCAATTGCCGATGCGGCGGGTCTGGGCACCATCGAAATCAAGGCCATGACGGATCATGGCTATTCCAAGGAATTCTCGGTCGGCGTCACGGCCGCGTCGGCGACTCTCGGACCGATCATCCCCCCTTCCCTTCCTTTCGTGATCTACGCGATGTTCGCAAACGTGTCTGTGGGACAGCTTTTTCTCGCTGGCATCATCCCGGGCGTAGTGATGGCCATCCTGATGATGTTCACCGTGGCCTACTTCGCGCACAAGAACAACTGGGGGCGCGATGTGGCCTTCAGCTGGTCGAAGATCAACAAAGCTGTGCTCGAGCTCGTGGTCGTGGTGGTGTTCCCCACGGCCATTTGGCTGGCGACCGATGCGGGTACGCAGCCAGCACTCACTTTCTTTGCGGCGATGGCGATACTGCTCATGGCCGATCACTATTTGCGCTTCAACGCGGTCCTGCCGATCATGACGCCGGTGTTGCTGATCGGGGGCATGACCAGCGGCATCTTCACCGCCACCGAAGGCGCGATCGCCGCCTGCGTATGGGCCATGTTCCTCGGCCTGGTCTGGTACCGCACCGTTAACTGGAAAATGCTGGTCAAGGTTGCGATGGACACCGTGGAGACCACAGCGACCGTCCTGCTCATCGTGGCTTCGGCCTCGATCTTCGGCTGGCTCCTGACGGTCACCCGGGTAACCGACTCGGTTGCCGCGATGGTGCTGGCCTATACCCACAATCCCGCCGTATTCCTCCTGCTCGCCAACTTGCTGATGCTGTTCGTCGGCTGCTTCCTCGAGCCGACTGCGGCGATAACCATTCTGGTGCCGATTCTGCTGCCGATCTGCCATCAATTGGGCATCGATCCGGTGCATTTTGGCCTGGTCATGGTGCTCAATCTGATGATCGGCCTGCTGTATCCTCCCATGGGCATGGTTTTGTTCGTTCTGGCCCGGGTGGCCAAACTGTCGGTGGAGCGAACCACGATCGCAATCCTCCCATGGCTGGTACCCTTGCTCCTGAGCCTGGCGCTGATAACCTACGTACCGAGCATATCGCTCTGGCTCCCGCGCCAGTTTTTCTGAGGGGCTGACCATGCTGCAAGCTGCCGACCTGACCATCCGGCTGAATTCCGCCGACGACGTCGTAATCGCACGGGTGGAAATCCCTTCCGGAACCACCCTCGTAAAAGAGGGCAATGTGCGGGTTGCCGCGACCGTGCCTCCCGGCCACAAAATCGCGGTCCGTGCGGTCGCCAAAGGCCAGCCGGTGCGCCGCTACGACCAGATTATCGGATTTGCCTCGCGGGACATCGCCGCGGGCGACCATGTACATGTGCACAACCTGGCGATGGGCGATTTCCAGCGGGACTATGCCTATTGCGTGGACGTCAAGCCCACGCAGTACGTGCAGCCCGCCGCGACTTTCCAGGGCATCGTGCGGGCCGACGGCCGAGTGGCCACGCGCAATTACATCGGCATCCTCACCAGCGTGAATTGCTCGGCCACCGTCGCACGCATGGTCGCCGACCATTTCCGCAACCGGCTCGATGAATACCCGAATGTGGATGGGGTCGTGGCGCTTACGCACAAATCGGGGTGTGGCATGGCATCGGAAGGCGAGGCAATGGATCTGCTGCGCCGGACCATGGCGGGCTACGCGCGCCACCCCAATTTCAGCGCGGTCCAGGTGGTGGGTCTTGGCTGCGAGGCAAACCAGATCAGCAGCTTCGTCTCCACCCAGGAACTCAAGCGCAGCGACAAATTCTCGACCTACACGATCCAGGGCAAGGGCGGCACGATGAAAGCGGTGCGCGAGGGCATTGCGCGGGTCGAAGCCGCGCTTCCCGAAGCCAACAAGGCGGTGCGCACAACCGTTCCGGCCAGCCACTTGACGCTGGGATTGCAGTGCGGCGGATCCGACGGGTATTCCGGCATCAGCGCCAATCCCGCGCTCGGCGCCGCCGTCGACCTGCTGGTTCGCCATGGCGGCACAGCGATCCTTTCGGAAACGCCGGAAATCTACGGTGCCGAGCATCTGCTTACGCGCCGCGCGGCGAGCCGCGAAGTCGGCGAAAAGCTCATCCGGCGCATCCGCTGGTGGGAGGAATACACCAGCCGCAACGGCAACGAAATGAACAACAATCCCTCGCCGGGCAACAAGGCGGGCGGGCTCACCACGATCCTGGAGAAATCGCTCGGCGCGGTGGCCAAAGGCGGCACCACGAACCTCGTGGATGTAGTCGAATACGCGCAGCCCGTGACCGTAAAGGGCTTCAACTACATGGACACCCCGGGCTACGACCCGGTCTCGGCAACCGGGCAGGTGGCCGGCGGCGCCAACATGATCCTGTTCACAACCGGGCGCGGCTCGGCTTACGGCTGCAAGCCGGCGCCATCGCTGAAGCTGGCGACAAACAGCGCCCTGTACGCTCACCAGGAAGAGGACATGGATCTCAACTGCGGCACCATCGTCGACGGGAAGGAGTCGGTCGAAGAGGTGGGAAAACGCATTTTCGAGCTGATCCTCGCAACCGGCTCCGGAAAAAAATCCAAGAGCGAAGCGTGGGGCTATGGCGAGGACGAGTTTGCGCCGTGGGTTCTTGGCGCGACGATGTAGAGAAAGCGGGAAAACCAACGCCATGTCCACCATCGGCTTTCGCATCCTGCCCTCGCCCCCGCGGCCCCCGGAACGCGTCCTGGCGGCATTCGCCGCGCTGCCCACGTCGAACATCAGCGACAACATGCTGCGGCACTACGGCTCCGCTGCGCGCTTGAGGCCGTTTCACCGCAGCGGCAAGCTCTTAGGTCCGGCTTTCACCGTAAAGACCCGTCCCGGCGACAATCTCCTCACCCACAAGGCGATCGACATGGCCGCGCCGGGCGACGTTATCCTGGTCGATGCCGGCGGCGCGCTCGACCACGCGATCATCGGCGAGATCATGTCGGCGCACGCGAAAAGCCGTGGCATCGCCGGCATGGTCATCGATGGCGCGATCCGCGACGTCGATGCGATCGCCGCCAGCGATTTTCCGGTCTACGCGTGCGGCGTTACCCACCGCGGTCCGTACAAGGACGGACCCGGCGAGATAAATGTGACGATCTCTATTGCCGGCATGGTGGTGAGCCCGGGCGACATCATTGTCGGCGATGCCGACGGCGTGGTCGCCATTTCCCAAGCAGATGCCGAGCGGGTCCTAGCGCTGACTGTAGCGCAGAAGAACAAGGAAGAAGCCACGCTGGCGGCGATCGCTTCCGGGACGGCGATCGATCGCAGTTGGGTTGACAAGATGCTGCGCGACAAGGGCTGCGGCCTTCCCTGAGGCAAACCAAAATGCGCCAAGGGATGGCTCGGACCGGTGCGGTGACAGCGATTCTCGCAGTGCTTGGGTGGCCTTTGTGCGAGGTAGCCGCAGCGAAGAAGGTTCCGCCGACTGGCGCGCTCGCGTACCACCGCGATTCGGGCAGCTTCGGATACGCGGTCAATGCCCCCGACTCGCGCAGTGCGAGGATTGCGGCCCTCAATCAGTGCGGGCATCCCAAATGCGAAGTGGTGGTGAGCCTCAGCAAAGACTGCGGCGCGGTGGCCAACGGCCCGAAACGATTCGTGGCTTCGCGCGGCGCCACGCGGCAGGAGGCTGAAACCCGTGCGCTGCGCCAATGCGGCGACGCCTGCCTGGTCGTCGGTTGGGCCTGCCCGCGCTAAGCGCGGTCCGCGTTTAAGGCCTCTCCATGCCTCGCGCGAGTTCACGCCGCGTCAAGGTGAAGAGTTGCAAGAAACCGTGAGGGATTGCAAAACTCGATAGACGGTGTGCGTGCGCGTTTGTTCCAATCGCACCATCGTGCGTTTATCACTATGTCTTCTGCTAACTTCGCTTTTCGTCCACTCGGCGGCTGCCGCCATGGGTCCGAACGGGGCCTCCGGTCCAGGCTTAGACGGATCGGGCAGCGTAGTCGGCGGCAGCGAGTGCCTCCGCCTGACGGTGACCGCAAGCGACATGCCCAGCCTGGGCGGGCAGTCGAGGCAGCGCTACCGCATTTTCTTTGAAAATCAGTGCGAGTCGGTGCGCGTGGTTTACTGGTGCGCAGAACACCCTTCCCAGTCCCTGACCGCAACGTCCGTCTGCTCGCCGCGGCCTTCGGCGCAGGCGAACATCGCCGCCCCGCTCTACGCCGTGGTGCGCAAGCGCGAGTTCCAATGGACGTTCCCGCAGAGCACGCGCATCCGTTTTGTGGATTGCAACGATACGACCTTCCCAACCAGCGATTTGCGCTGCACGTCGTTAGGCAAGCAAAACCGCTGAGATCGGCCTCCCATGGGAGAATGCGCGGCCGATGTCCACACCGCGATTTCATCTCGAAGCGCCGCTCGCTCCCGGCGCGCAGCTTGCGTTCCCCCCGGATGCCGCGCATCACGCCTCCCGGGTGCTGCGCCTGAGGGAAGGCGAGCCGGTGGTCCTGTTCAATGGCGCTGGCGGTGAGTATGCCGGGCGCATAGTTCGACTGTCGCGTGATGGAGTGACTGTCCACGTCGGCGCATTCAGTCCCGTTGAGCGGGAATCGCCGCTGGCGGTCACGCTTGTCCAGGGCATTTCGGCAGGCGACCGCATGGACATGACGATCCAGAAAGCGGTCGAACTCGGGGCCGCCGCGATCCAGCCGGTGCTGGCCGAAAGGTCGGTGGTGCGCCTCAAGGGCGAGCGGGGCGACTCCCGCCGCGAGCACTGGCAACGCGTGGCCGCAGCTGCCTGCGAGCAGTGTGGCCGCAATCGCGTGCCTCACGTGAGCGGGGCGATTCCCATCGCGAAGTATCGAGTACCGGAAGGCCCGATCAAGCTGCTGCTCGCGCCGGCTGCGCAGTTAAGTCTGCGTTCGGCCGGGATCCAGGCGGGCAAGCCTATTGTGCTCGCCGTAGGTCCAGAAGCCGGCTTCAGTGAGCCGGAAGAGGCCCGGCTCGTCGCAGGCGGATTCGTGCCGGTGCACCTTGGGCCACGGGTACTGCGGACCGAGACGGCAGGGCCAGCCGCACTGGCTGCGTTGAACGCACTCTACGGCGACGGCTAGCGGCCCGCGGACGCGAGCAGATCGACGATCTCGTGATTGTTGCGCCGGCGGGCCAACTCAAGCGCGGTCAATCCGTCGGCATTTCTCGCCGCAAGGTCGACCCCTCGACCGGTGACATACAGCTCCACCGCAAGCGCGTCATTCCGGCCAACCGCCTCGAGCAATTGCGCGGAATCGAAATACCGCAATCCGATGGCCGCAAGGTTCCGGCGGGCTTGCAGCGCCGCCTCGGTTCCGGCCAAATGCACCGAGGGCCGGCGCTCGCGCTCCTTGCGCGCGAGCGCCGCAAGGTCTTTTCCAAGCGAGAGGACCGTGTCTTTGTATTCGGGCGGTACGTCTGCCAATGCGTCGCCGGCAATGTCGGCGGCAAGCCGGTTGGCTTCGCCGTGTTCGCCGGACAAAAGGCGGTCGATGCCATATTCGACGGCGCGCGGATCGTCGGACTTTGCGGCCGCATGCACGACCGACTGCACGAGCGAGAGTACGCGGCCGAAAATCTGCCAGTCATCGTCGTCACCCAGAGCCGCATTTGCTGGCCCGACCGTCAGAAGCACCGCGGCCAGGATCATTCGGGAAATGCGCATGAGGACACCTCGATGGATCGCCAATGACTAACGTCGCCCGGCAACTATCGTTGACCTCAGGGCTTTGGCTCGTTGAACTGGCATAATATTCCAGAATCTCTTCATCAAGCGCTGTATTCCTCCCCCCTCCGTTAGCAAAAATTCCTCGGAAAAGCGCGCATGTCTCTGACTCCGCAACCCGAAGCTTTTGTCCGCTGGTTTCGCCAGACGGCGCCGTACCTGCACGCGTTTGGCGGCCGCACCTTCGTGGTGGCGTTCGGCGGCGAACTGGTCACGGACCGCGCGCGCTTTACCCACTTTATCCAGGACATCAATCTGCTCGCGGCGCTCGGGATCCGCCTCGTGCTGGTGCACGGTGCCCGCCCCCAGATTGAAGCGGCACTCAAAGCCGCCGGCCAACGCTCGCGCTTCTCCAAGGGGCACCGGATTACCGACCAGGCCGCGCTTGTCGCCGTGAAGCACGCGGCCGGCGCGTTGCGGGTGGAACTCGAGGCATTGCTTTCGCAGGGTCTGCCGAACTCGCCCATGGCGGGTGCCGACATCCGCGTCGCCTCCGGTAATTTCATTACGGCCAGACCGATCGGCATCGTGGATGGCATCGACTTGCAATTCACCGGTACCGTCCGCAAGGTCGATGCAATTGCGATCAAACGGCGGCTCGAAGCCGATGAGATCGTGCTGGTTCCCCACATCGGCTATTCGCCGACGGGCGAAGTATTCAACCTTGGCTGGGAAGACGTGGCCTGCAGCGTTGCGGTCGCGCTGAGGGCGGACAAGCTGTTGATATTTTCCGACTGGCTGCCAACCGATCGCAAAGGCGAAGTCATCGCGGAAATGACCGCGCAACAGGCGGAGGCGCTGGCAAAAAAGAGCGGCCTTCCGCCGGCGTCTGCGCGAACGCTGAACTGCGCGCTGCTTTCGCTCGCCGCCGGCGTCCCGCGCGCCCACCTGCTTTCACGCCGCGTCTGGGGCGCGATCCCTCTCGAGCTGTTCACCCACTCGGGTGTGGGCACGATGATTACCGCCGACCCGGTGGAGGAAATCCGCACCGCGCGGATCGACGATGTGCGCGGCATCATCGCCCTGATCGAGCCGCTCGAGGCCGAAGGCGCGCTGGTCAAGCGCAATCGCGAGTTGCTCGAGCGCGAAATCGGCAATTTCACCGTGATCGAGCATGACGGCGTGATCGTAGGCTGCGCGGCGCTTTACCCTTTTCCGGAAGAAAAGAGCGCCGAGTTCGCCTGCTTCGCAGTCGCCCCCGAGTATCGCGACAGCGGCTATGGAGAGCAGCTTCTGCATGCCTGCGAGCAGCGCGCCCGGGCGCTGAAGATCCGCCGCCTGTTTGCGCTCACTACCCGAGCCGCGCACTGGTTTCTCGAGCAAGGCTTCAGGCCTGCGGACGTGAGCGCCCTGCCCGAAAAGAAGCAGGCGCTCTACAACTGGAAACGCAATTCGAAGGTTTTCAAGAAACGGCTGCGCTAGGGGTGGGAAGGGGACTCAAGGCCGTCCCCCTCAGTCCCCCTGCCAAGGTAGAATTCCGGCCTCTGAAAAATTGCGGGACACGGCCATGGCAAGGATGGTTAAGTGCGTAAAACTCGGGCGCGAGGCGGAGGGGCTGGACAGGCCGACGTATCCGGGCGAACTCGGCAAGCGCATCTTTGAGAATGTTTCGAAGGAAGCCTGGCAGGGATGGCTGCGCCACCAGACCATGCTCGTGAACGAAAATCGCCTCAATCTCGCCGACGCTAAAGCGCGCAAATACCTGGTCGAGCAGATGGAGAAGCACTTTTTCGGCGACGGGGCCGACGCCGCGGCGGGCTATGTCCCGCCCAAAGACTGAGCCGCTACTCGAGCAGCTCCTTCTCGACCTCCTCGATGGAGGTGTGGCGCACGTCGCGGCCCTTGACCATGTAGATCACATACTCGGCCATGTTCTTGGAATGATCGCCAATACGCTCCACCGCCTTGGCAATGAACAGGATCTCAAGCGCCCGGGAAATGGTGCGCGGGTCTTCCATCATGAAGGTGATGAGCTGGCGCATGATGGCGCGGAAGGAATCGTCCACCTCGCTGTCCTGCTTGACCACCGCCATCGCGGCTGCCACGTCGAGGCGTGCAAAGCAATCGAGCGATTGGCGCAGCATGTGCACCGCCCTGTCCGCAATATTCGACAGGTCCATCCGCGGCATGTGAAGCCGCTCGGCGGTGTGGATAAGCTTGGCCATCCGCGCGATCTTTTCGGCCTCGTCGCCGATCCGCTCCAGGTCGGTGATGGTCTTGATTACGGTGATCAGAAGCCGCAGGTCGCCCGCGGCAGGCTGGCGGCGCGCGATGATGTGGCTGCAGGATTCGTCGAGCTCGACCTCCATGGCGTTGACCCGGTGGTCGTTGGCGATGACGCGCTCGATCTTTTCCATCTCCCCGGAAATCAGCGCATCCATTGCCTGGACAATCTGTTCCTCTACCAGGCCGCCCATCTGCAGGACGCGCGAGCGCACGTTCTCGAGTTCGGCGTCGAACTGCTTGGAGATGTGCTCGGCCATGAAGTAACCCTCTGAAAAGAGGGATTTAGCTTAGCACAGGCGTATTACAGAACCGTGACCTGCAAAGGGCTCAGCGAGTCAGGCTCCGGGTGCCTTGCGCGGATCCGAGCAGCAGTACGTCGGCGGGCCTGCGGGCGAACAGGCCGTTGGTGACCACGCCCGCGATATTGTTCAATTGAGCTTCGAGGGCGGGCGGATCCAGGATCGTGAGGCCGCGACAATCGAGGATCAGATTGCCATTGTCGGTCTTGAAATTCTCGCGCAGGACGGGCTGTCCGCCCAGACGCAGCAATTCGCGGCCTACATGGCCACGCGCCATCGGTATCACTTCGACCGGCAGAGGAAACCTGCCAAGCACCGGCACAAGTTTCGATTCGTCGCAGATGCAGACGAACTTTTTCGCCACCGCAGCGACGATCTTTTCGCGCGTAAGAGCGCCGCCACCGCCCTTGATCATGTGCATGTGCTCGGTGATCTCGTCCGCGCCGTCGATGTATACGGGCAGGTCGTTGACCGAATTGAGGTCGAAGACGCGGATCCCGTGCTTCATCAAGCGCTCGGCGCTGGCCTCGGAAGCCGCCACCGCGCCTTCTATCCGGCCCTTGATCGAGGCGAGCGCATCAATAAAAAAATTGACCGTCGATCCGGAACCGACCCCGACGACAGCGTCCTCCACCACGTGCCCGAGCGCTTCGTTTGCGACCGCCTGTTTGAGCTCGTCCTGGGTCACTTCTTCCTCACCGGCGGCATGTCGGTACACACACCTTCGTACAGTTCCGCCGCCATGCCCACGGATTCGCCCAGCGTCGGATGCGGATGGATGGTCCTGCCTATGTCAACCGCATCCGAGCCCATCTCGATCGCAAGCGCGAGCTCGCTGATGAGGTCGCCGGCGCCGGTGCCGACAATGCCCGCGCCGACGATGCGGTGGCTGTCGGCGTCGAACAGGAGCTTCGTAAATCCTTCGTCGCGCCCATTGGCGATCGCGCGACCGGATGCCGCCCAGGGAAACTTGCTGACCCCGATCTTCACACCCTGTTTCTTCGCTTCATCCTCGGTCAGCCCGACCCAGGCGATCTCGGGATCGGTGTAGGCGACGCCGGGGATGACGCTCGCATCGAAATGCGACTTTTCGCCGGCAGCCGCTTCAGCGGCAACGTGCCCCTCGTGGACTGCCTTGTGGGCGAGCATGGGCTGGCCGACGATGTCCCCGATCGCGAAGATGTTCGGTACGTTAGTTCGCATCTGGCTGTCGACCGGAATAAAGCCGCGCTCGTTCACCGTCACGCCCGCTTTTTCCGCGCCGATCCTGTTGCCATTCGGCGACCGGCCGACCGAAACGAGCACGAGGTCGTAGGTCTGGGGGTCTTTCGGCGCCTTGTCCCCTTCGAACCATGCCTTGATGCCCTGCGGCGTTGCCTCGACCTTGACGGTCTTCGTTTTCAGCATCACGTTGTCGAAGCGCACAGCGTTATGCTTCTGCCAGACGGCGACCAGGTCGCGGTCCGGTCCGGCCATCAGCGAATCCATCATCTCGACGACGTCGAGCCGGGCGCCGAGCGTGGAGTACACCGTGCCCATTTCCAGGCCGATGATGCCGCCGCCGATCACGAGCATTCTTTTAGGCACGCTCTTGAGGTCCAACGCCCCGGTCGAGTCCACGATTCTCGGATCCTCAGGCAGGAAAGGAAGCTTCGCCGACTGCGAGCCTGCGGCGATGATTGCGCTGGCGAAGCGCACCAGCTTGCGTCCGTCCTTGGTCTCAACCGCCAGCACGTTGGGTTCGATGAAATTGCCGGTGCCCCGCACCACCGTGACCTTGCGGAGCTTCGCCATCCCGGTCAGCCCGGTGGTGAGCTTGCCGACGACCTTGTCTTTCCAGGCGCGCAGCTTGGCGAGATCCACGGCGGGCTTGCCGAACGAGATGCCGTGCTCCGCCATGCGGGCGGCTTCGTCCATGACGGCCGAGACGTGCAGCAGCGCTTTTGACGGGATGCAACCGACGTTCAGGCAGACGCCGCCGAGCGTTGCGTAGCGCTCGACGAGCACAACCTTCTTTCCCAAATCGGCGGAGCGGAACGCAGCCGAATAGCCTCCCGGGCCCGACCCCAGCACGACGACATCGCAGTCGTAGTCCGCGGCCACGCCCGAGGCCTGTGCCGACGCCGGCGCAGGCGTTACCGCTAGCACTTTTGGGGCCGCCGGTGCCTCGGCGGCCGAAGCCTGAACGGCAGCATTTTGCCCGGAGACTGGCTCCTGGCCTGGGGCTTCGCCCGAAATTGTCAGTATTAGGCTGCCTTGGGCAACCTTGTCGCCGAGCTTGACCTTCACCTCGCTGACCACACCGGCAGCGGGCGATGGGATCTCCATCGTGGCCTTGTCCGACTCGACGGTGATCAGCGATGTTTCCTTCTGGATCGTATCGCCCGGCTTGACGAGAATCTCGATTACGCCGACTTCCTTGAAGTCCCCGATGTCGGGGACCTTGATCTCGATGAGCATGGCCATCTAGAGCAGCGACCTGCGGATGTCCGACAAGACGGAGACGAGATAGGTAGTGAAGCGGGCCCCGGCGGCACCGTCGATCACGCGATGATCGTAGGACAGCGACAGGGGCAGCACCAGGCGCGGGGCGAATTCCTTGCCATTCCACATGGGGCGCATGACCGAACGCGACACGCCCAGGATCGCCACTTCCGGCGCGTTGATGATCGGTGTGAACATCGTGCCGCCGATGCCGCCCAGGCTCGAAATCGAGAACGTGCCACCCTGCATGTCCCCCGGCTTGAGCTTCTTGTCCTTGGCGAGCTTGGAGACCTCGGCCAGCTCGCGCGCGAGATCGAACACGCCCTTGCGATCGGCGTCGCGGATCACCGGCACCACAAGACCTTCGGGGGTGTCGACCGCGACCCCGATGTGAAAATATTTCTTCACCACCAGGTTCTCGCCCGATTTGTCGAGCGACGCGTTGAATTCCGGGTACTGGCGCAGCGCCGTCACGCTGGCCTTGATCAGAAATGCGAGCATGGTCAGCTTGAAGCCCTGCTTTTCCGTGTCCGCGGTGTTGGACTTGCGGAAAGACTCGAGCTCGGTGATGTCCGCCTCGTCGAACTGCGTGATGTGCGGAATCGAGATCCAGTTGCGATGCAGGAAGGCGCCCGAGATCTTCTTGATCCGCGACAGCGGCTTTGTTTCGATCGGGCCGAACTTGGCGTAGTCGACGCTGGCCAGTTCCGGCAGATTGAAGGGCAAACCGACCGGGGTCGCCGAAGCGCCGGCGGGCTTGGCGCCGGACAGTGCGCCTTTAACGAAGGCCTGGACGTCTTCGCGCGTGATGCGGCCCTTGGGCCCGCTGCCTTTTACCTTGGTCAGATCGACGCCGAGTTCGCGGGCGAAGGCCCGGATCGAAGGACTCGCGTGCGGCTTGGAAACCGTCGCCTCCTGCGGTTCGACAGGCACGGGGTCGGGCTTTGCGATTTGCTTGGATTCCGGTGCCGCGGCGGGAGCCTGCGGCGCCGGGTCTGCCGTCGCTGGCGCTTTCGCCGCTGGCGCGGGCGCCGCCGGTGCTGCCGCAGGAGCCGGGGCAGCGGATCCCTCCGCTTCCTCGAGGATCAGGATCAGTGAGCCTTCGGCGACTTTGTCGCCAAGCTTGATCCTGAGTTCCTTTACGACGCCGGCCGCAGGCGAAGGTATTTCCATCGTCGCCTTGTCCGATTCGACCGTGATCAGCGAAGTCTCCTTCTCGACCCGGTCTCCGGGCGCGACGAGCACTTCGATCACGCCTACTTCCTTGAAGTCGCCGATGTCCGGGACTTTTACTTCGATCGCGCCAGCCATTGTCGGGTTACGCCTTTTCTTCTTTGTGGGTCGCTGCGTGCTAGACCGTTGTCGGATCGGGCTTGGCCGGGTCGATGCCGTACTTGACGATCGCCTCCGCCACGGTCTTCGACTTCAACTCGCCCTGTTCCACAAGCGCCTTGAGCGCCGCAATCGTTACCCAGAAGCGATTGACTTCAAAGAAGTGGCGCAACGAAGCCCGCGTATCCGAGCGGCCGAACCCGTCGGTGCCGAGGACGCGATAGACCTTGTCCCTGGGCACAAACTGCCGGATCTGCTCGGCGAAAGCCTTCATGTAATCGGTGGCGGCAATCACCGGCCCCGCGCGCTTGGCGAGGCACTGCTCGACGTAGGAGACGCGCGGCTTGTCTTCGGGATGGAGCAGGTTCCAGCGGTCGACGGCGAGACCCTCGCGCCGCAATTCCGTGAAGCTTGGCGCGCTCCAGAGGTCGGCGGCCACGCCCCAGTCCTTTTCAAGAAGTCCGGCTGCCGCGATGACTTCGCGCAGGATCGTGCCCGAGCCCATGAGCTGCACGCGGCTCTTGGCCTTCGACTTGGACTCGGAAAGCGGGTACAGCCCTTTGAGGATGCCGTCCTCGACACCCGCGGGCATTGCCGGATGCTCGTAGTTCTCGTTCATCACGGTGATGTAG
>JANMXB010000194.1:0-23646 GCA_031380765.1 Pseudomonadota bacterium
GCCGAGCGCACGTAGTCCGGCCGTGGCTGGGCAACGTCCAGCGGCCGGTTGGCGCAAGTGTTGAAGCAGAAGTAAGCCTGCCAGCGGTCGTTGTGCGAAAGATTGTGGCCGCTGGAGTGCATGAGGTTGCAGTGGAAGATCGCGCAGGTGCCGGCTGCGCCCGAGAGCGCCACCGGCGACGGCGATTCACCCATGCGGCGCTTCATGTCCTCCGGCGCGACCGACCACAGGCGGTAGGCGGTGCTGGTGTCGAGGTACGCCTCAGTCCGCCCCCACTTGTGGCTGCCGGGCAAGAGGTACAGGCACCCCGAGAGCTCGGTCGCGTCGTCCAGCATGACCGCGAAGGTTGCGAGGTCCGGGCGCTGGATGCCGTCGAGCTTCCACGAGCCGTAGTCCTGGTGCCACGGCCAGACCGAGCCTTCGATCGCGGCTTTGACGTTGACTTTCGAGTGATGCAGGTACAGGTCGCGCTCCCCAAGCACCTGCTGAGCGACACCCAGCACGCGCGGGGTGCGCGCAAGCGCGCGGTACGCCGGTGAAGCGCCGGGACCGTTGTCTTCGTGCAGGCGGAACATCGACTTGGGCGCGCCGCTGGAGCCTTCTCGCACCACGCCCGGCGCGTCGACGTCGCGCAGGCGCACGACCTCGCTGCGCAGCAACCCGACCTCGGCCGGCGAGACCAGGTCGGGAAAAATCAGGAAGCCGTCGCGCTCGTAGGCGGCGATCTGCTCGGTGCTCAGTTTCATGGTTGTCTCCTGCGTGGCTTTGCGTGCCCCGACGCGAACAAGTCTAGCACCGCGCCCCAGCCTCGTTTATCGTGCGTTCTCCGAGTTTCGAGGAATGCCGATGAAAGCCGTTGGATTCAGGAAAAGCCTCCCAATCGGCGACGCCGAGTCGCTGGTCGATTTCGACGCCCCCGCCCCAGAGCCGCGCGCTGGCGACCTCGTGGTGGAAGTAAAAGCGGTCTCGGTCAATCCGGTCGACACCAAGATGCGCATGCGCGGGGTCGCGGCAGGTGAAACGAAGGTTCTCGGGTTCGACGCCGCCGGCATCGTCAAATCGGCAGGCGCGCAAGCCACGCTGTTCCGGCCCGGCGACGAGGTGTTCTACGCCGGATCGAACATCCGCCCCGGCACCAACTCGCAGTTGCATGCGGTCGACGAGCGCATCGTCGGCAGGAAGCCGAAAACGCTTTCGTTTGCCGCGGCGGCGGCCCTGCCGCTGACTTCGATCACAGCATGGGAATTGCTCTTCGACCGCTTCCGCATTCCGCGCAACAGCGCCAAGGCAAGCCTGCTGGTGATCGGCGGGGCCGGCGGCGTCGGCTCGATCATGATCCAGCTCGCGCGCCAGCTCACCGGGCTCACGGTGATCGCCACCGCATCGCGTCCCGAGACGATCAAGTGGTGCACCGAGCTCGGCGCCCACTATACGATCGATCACACCAAGCCGCTCGCCGAAGGACTCAAGGGCATCGGCATCCCGGAAGTGAACTATGTCGCCGGCCTCACCCAGACAGTGAAACACTACCCGTCGCTGCCCGACATCATCGCGCCGCAGGGCATGTTCGGGCTGATTGACGATCCCGCAACGCTCGACATCGTTCCCCTCAAGCGCAAGTGCATTTCGGTGCACTGGGAGGCGATGTTCACGCGCTCCATGTTCGGCACGCCTGACATCGCCGCCCAGCACGCGCTGCTGAACGAGGTGTCCGCGCTGGCCGATGCCGGCACGCTGAAGACGACGATGACGCAAAATTACGGCACCATCAACGCCGCCAACCTGAAGAAAGCGCACGCTCTGATAGAGAGCGGCACCTCGATCGGCAAAGTAGTGCTCGAAGGATTCTAGGGGACATCCATGAAAGTCAAAAGCATCGAGACCCTGGCCTGCGACGCGGGCTGGCGCAACTACCATTTCGTGAAGCTCACCACCGACAGCGGAATCATCGGCTGGAGCGAATTCGACGAGGGTTTCGGCGCGCCGGGCGTGGGCACGGTCATCGAGCGGCTGGCGGCGCGCGTGGTCGGCAAGTCCGTCGACGAGCACGAGCGCATCTACACCGATCTCTACTGCGCCACGCGCCCCGCGTCGGGCGGCATCGTGGCGCTCGCGCTGGGCGCAATCGAAAACGCTTTGCTCGATGCCAAGGCCAAAGGGCTCGGCGTGCCGGTGTACAGCCTGCTGGGCGGCAAGGTGCGCGACCGCGTGCGCGTGTACTGGTCGCATTGCGCCACGTGGCGCATCAACCACGCGGCCCACTACAAGCCCGCGATCACGGACCTCGAGGGCGTCAAAGCTATCGGCCGCGAAGTGCGCGAAAAAGGCTTTTCCGCGTGCAAGACCAACATTTTCATTTACGACGCCGACAAGAGGAATCCACGCGGCTACCGTCCCGGATTCGGCGCGCCGTTCTCACCCGAGCTGAACATCGAGCGCGAAGTGCTCGCGAACCTGGTCATGCACCTCGAAGCGCTGCGCGAGGGGACCGGCCCGAACGTCGACATCCTGCTGGACCTCAACTTCAACGCCAAGACCGAGGGCTACCTCAGGATCCTGCGCGCGATTGCGCACCTCGACCTGTTCTGGGTGGAGATCGACACCTTCAACCCGCAGGCGCTCGGCTACCTCCGCCGCCAGAGCCCGCATCCGATCAGCTCATGCGAGACGCTGCTGGGCCTGGGCGAATTCCTGCCGTACTTCCGCGAGCAGGCCATGGATGTGGCGATCGTCGACACGCCTTGGAACGGGGTCTGGCAATCGATGAAGATCGCAGCGTCCGCAGCCGCGCACGAAGTCAACGTCGCGCCCCACAATTTCTACGGCCACCTGTGCACGATGATGAACGCGCACTTCTCGGCCGCGGTGCCGAACCTTCGCATCATGGAAACCGACATCGACCGCATTGCCTGGGATCACGAGCTCTTTACCCATATCCCCGAAATCGTCGGCGGCGAGCTGGTGCTGCCGGACCGCCCCGGCTGGGGAACCGAGCCGGTCGAGGAGGCGCTGCGGGCGCATCCACCCAAGGGACCAACCGGGGCGCTATTGAGCTACGGCGGCCGCAAAGTCTGAGTAGTCGCTCGTCGACAGCGCGTCCGCGCAGGCCAGGGGCAGGGCAACCCCCTGATCGAGGTCCTCGATAGCCTCGATGGCGATGAGCGGCGCGCTCGAGGCTACGTTGCCAAAGATGGTGGCGAACGAGACGTCCGCGGCATCGCGCCCGGTGCCCAGGCGGATCAACCCCATCGGCACGGTCATGCCGGTTGGGTCGAACAGGTACCAGCGGCCGCCGAGAAACGCCTCGACGTAGGCATGGAAATCGGGCGGGCCGAAAGACGGGTCCGCGCCATAGTCGATCCCGGTGACGAAGCGCGCCGGAATGTTCAGCGCGCGGCAGATTCCGATCATGAGGTGCGCGAAATCGCGGCACACGCCGACCTGCTCGGTCAGGGTGTCGATTGCGGAGGTCGTCGCGTTCGAGCTGCCGGAAAGGAACCGCGTGCGCCGCTGCACCCAATCCCGGATCGCCCCAACGCGCCCGTACCCGGGCTGCATTGCGCCGAATTCCTGCCGCGCCACTTGCTGCAGGCGGTCGGACTGGCAATACCGGCTGGGGTAGATGTAGGGCAGGGTTTCAGGCGGAAGGTCGGCGATCGCGACCTCGCTAATGGTGTGGGCCGAGGCGACGTAGTGCGCGATGTCGACCGTTGCCTCGTAGCGGACGATAAGCGGGCCGGGGTCGGCACGCAGCCGCGCGTAGCGGTTGCCATGGGCGGGATCGACAAAAAGAAAAATCGGAACGCCCTGGCTGACTTCGAGCTTCTCGACCACCAGCGACTGGCACTGCGTTTCGGTCGCATGAACGTTGAAAATGAAATCGGCCGGCACCTCGGCGATTTCATACCTCAGCTCGATGCTGAATCTGAGCCGTACCACGGCATCTCCCCCCGGCTGCGGCTAGCCCATCCCTTCCATCAGCGACGACAGGTCTTCCGCATGCTCTTCTTCCAACGCCAGGATTTCCTTGAGCATGCGTTGCGTGGTCGGATCCTGGTCGCCCAGGTAACCGATCATCTCGCGATAGCTTTCGATCGCAATGCGCTCGGCGATCAGGTCTTCCTTGATCATTTCTTTCAGGGTCTTGCCCTCGACGTACTCGGCGTGGCTCCGCCCTGACAGCCCGTCGGGCGAGAAGTTGGGCTCGCCGCCAAGTTCGACGATGCGCTTGGCAAGGCTGTCGGCGTGCGCCATTTCCTGGTTCGCGTGTTCGAGGAACTCGGCCGCGACCGAAGCCGCATGGATTCCGGAAGCCATGAAGTAATGGCGCTTGTAGCGCAGGACGCAGACGATCTCGGTCGCGAGGGCCTCGTTGAGCATCTTGACGACGGCTTCGCGCTCGGCCGCATAGCCTTCGGTGACCGCGCCTTCCTCGATGTGCTGGCGCGCGCGCTTGCGCAGGGTCTGGATATCGGACAGCGCAGGCCGCCCTTTTGAATTTTCTTTCTGGGTTTCCGGTGTCACTCGATGCTCCTTCAAGCGGGGTTAATGCGGCTTTAAAGCGGGGTTCGGCCGTTAATCACCCGCAGCAGCACGGCGATGATCGCCACCACGAGCAGGATGTGGATGAAGCCGCCCATGGTGTAGGAGGTGACGAGCCCCAGGAGCCATAGCACGACGAGAATAACTGCAATCGTATAGAGCACGATGGTTTCCTTGCGAAGACGGGTGCCGGATACCCGGTGCGGATTCGATGCCGCCATGGTCGCGCCGGAAGCCGAAATTCTCTGTGCGTTCGCGTACATACTCCATTCTGCGGATGCCGTAGCGTGTCACCAATCGCGTGGCGCAATTTTCCTTTTCCCTTGGGACACCGGATCTGAATCTTGGCTTCTCCGCACGCCGTTTCCAGGGAACGTCCGAGACCGCCACGGGAAAGCCTGATGCCGATGGGCGCGGCGGATCGCGCGCCGGCCGACAATCGGATCCTCGCCGCCTTGCCGCGCTCGGATTACCAGCGCCTCGTCTCGAAGCTCGAGCCGGTACGCCTCGCATTCGGTGAAGTCCTTTGTGAGCCGGCAGACGAGGTCCGCTACGTTTACTTCCCCGGCGACTCGCTGGTGTCGCTGCTCACGGTGATCGATCGCCGCCTGGCGCTCGAAGTGGGATTGGTAGGGCGCGAAGGCGTGGTCGGAGCGGCTTTCGCGCTGGGGACGGGTGCGAGCCCCGTGCGCGCCCTGGTGCAGGCCGCCGGCACCGCGATGCGCATGGAGACCGCGGCCTTCCGCAAGGAATTCCGCCTGAGCAGCGCGCTGCAGCGCGAATTGCATCTATACAACCACGCACTCATGGTCCAGTTTGCCCAAACCGCCGCGTGCAACCGTTTCCACGTCGTCGCCGCGCGGCTGGCCCGGCGCCTCCTGATGACGCGCGACCGGCTGAACTCGGATCACTTTCGCCTCACCCACGAATTTCTCGGGCACGTGCTGGGCGTACGCCGGGTTGGCGTCACGAAGGCGGCGCATGCGCTGAAAAAACGCAAGCTCATCGACTACAGCCGCGGCAATATCGCGATCCGGAACGGCCGGGGCCTGGAGAGCGCGGCCTGTTCGTGCTACGAAATATTCAAGGAACGCGGCGCCTAGGCAAGGGCGCAGAAAAAAGGCCCGGCCGCGGGATTGCCGCGACCGGACCCAGACTACGGGCGCCAGTCAGGGAGGTAACCGGCGCCTGTGCAACACTGTCTGCCTGACCGCCGCGGGATTCCGTTCGGTACCGCACATAAAATGTCCCGCGACGCCTATTTCTTCACGCTCATCTTGTTGTTCACCGCCTGAACGCCCTCGACCCCGCGCGCGACCTCGATGGCGTGATCGATCTGCATCTGGTTGTCGACGAATCCGCTCAGTTGGACTTCACCCTTGCTGGTGGCGACCGCGATGTCGAAAGCCTTGACGCTCGGGTCCGCGAGCAGCGCCGACTTTACCTTGGCCGTGACGATCCCGTCGTCGACCTTGTTGCCTACGGTGACCTTGCCCTGCTTCAGGGACAATCCGTTTTCCACGCCGGCGACGCCTTCCACGCCACGCGCAACCGAAATCACACGATCGATCTGGGCCTGGTTGTCGGCAAAGCCGCTGAGTTGGACCGTTCCTTTGCGGGTTTCGACCTTGATGCCGAGTCCCTTGATTTCCTGGTCGTTCAGCAGTGCGGCTTTCACTTTGGTGGTGACCAGGGTGTCGTCGATCTCGGTGCCCACCGTCGTTTTGGCAGGAGCAGGCGCTCCCGGCGGAACCGGCTCCTGGCGATTGCAGCCGCAGACGAGCAGGCTCGTGACGGCAGCCACAGCCATGCCGCGCAGCAGAGAATTGGTGCGGTTGTTCATAGGATTGCCCTCGGGTTCGCGAACGAGTCCGCGATGGCGCACTATTGCGCCGCGACCGGCGAGGGGTCTGTGCGCTCTCGTACATACCGTCGGGGGGCGGAACGTTAACCTCGTTTGCGTGCTGTTTGCGCGTCCCGAATACCCGAATTACTCCGCGGATCGCCGAGAACTCGCTGCAATCATGGAGATCCGAAAATTTTAAGCGCAAGGATCGAGGGCGCACGGGCGGCCCTGGCACGCTGGAGCGCGAGCGTGCAGAACGACGCGCTGAAATACGCCGACGCCGAGCCGCCGCTGCGCTCGGAGCTCTTCAGCGCGGACCAGATGGAGCGCCATGGCCGCGCGCTCGCCGCGTCCCACCAGCTGACGAGCGCGAGAGGCCGCGACCAGCTCCTCGGACGGCTGATGGAAAACGAGCGCGTCCTCATCGGCGCCTGCAAGCTGCTGATGGCCGCAGTCAAGGCAAACCGGCGGGTGACGCCGGCCGGGGAGTGGCTGCTCGACAATTTCTACCTTATCGAAGAGCAGATCCGCACCGCCAGGCGCCACTTTCCGAAACGCTACAGCCGCGAGCTGCCGCTGCTCGCAGGCGGCCCTTCAGCCGGGCTGCCGCGCGTGTATGACATTGCGCTCGAAGCCATTTCGCACGGCGACGGCCGTGTCGACCCGGAAAGCCTCAACCGCTTCGTAGCGGCCTACCAGAAAGTCGAAGACCTCCGGCTCGGCGAGCTGTGGGCGATCCCGATCATGCTGCGCCTGGCGCTGATCGAGAACCTGCGGCGCATCGGCGCGAGAGTCGCAGCGGGCATGCTCGATCGCAACCAGGCCGATGCGTGGGCGGACCAGATGATCGAGGTGGCGGAAAAGGATCCGAAAAGCCTGATCCTCGTGATCGCCGACATGGCGCGCTCCAATCCGCCGCTGGTGAACTCGTTCGTCGCCGAGCTCGCGCGCCGCCTGCAGGGGCAGAGCTCGGCGCTGGCGCTGCCCCTGACCTGGATCGAGCAGCGCCTGTCCGAGTCGGGCCTCACCATCGAGCAGCTGGTGCAGTCGGAAACCCAGAGCCAGGCCGCCAACCAGGTTTCGATCAGCAACAGCATCAGCAGCCTGCGGTCCCTCATCGCCATGGACTGGCGCGATTTCGTCGAGAGCATGAGCGCGGTCGAGCACAAGCTGCGCGAGGATCCGCACGGCGTCTACGCGAGCATGGACTTTGCCACCCGCGACCGCTACCGGCACGTGGTGGAAAAGCTGGCACGCTACAGCGTTTTGTCCGAAAGCGACGTGGCACGCAAGGCAGTCCAGCTCGCGCACCAGGGCGCCGGTGAGCGCGAAGCGCACGTCGGTCACTACCTGGTTGGCAAGGGGCTGCACAAGCTCGAAACCCTGACCGGGGCGCGCCTTCCGGTGATGGAGGTCCTGCGCGCAGTGTGCAGCCGGACGCCCCTGGCCCTGTATCTCGGCGGCATCGCGCTGCTCACGACGCTCTTCGCGGCGTGCTTCGGGTATCAGGCCTACAAGATTGGACTGACAGGTTGGGTGCTCGGATGCGCTTGCGCCGCCGCCGTGCTTGGTGCAAGCCATCTCGCGGTCGCGCTGATGAACTGGCTGGTGACTCTGTTCGCGACGCCGCAACCGCTGCCGCGCCTGGACTTCAGCCAGGGCATCCCGCCCCAGTTCCGCACCCTCGTGGTCGTTCCCACGATGCTCGCCGGCGCGGAAATAGTGGAAGAACTGGTCGAGGCCCTGGAGGTCCGGTTCCTTGCCAACCGCGACCCGAACCTGCAATTCGGGTTGCTCACCGATTTTCGCGATGCGCGCGAGGAGACGCTTGAGGAAGACGATGTCCTGCTGCGCATCGCCCGCGAGCGGATCGAGGCGCTGAATGCAAAATACGTTGCGTCCAGCGCTCACTTCTTTCTCTTTCACCGGCCGCGCAAGTGGAACCCGCGCGAGCGGCTCTGGATGGGCTACGAGAGAAAGCGCGGCAAGCTTGGCGAGCTGAACGCGCTCCTGCGCGGAGGTTCCACCGCAGCCTTCTCGCTCATCGTCGGCGACACGGCGGTCCTTGCTCACGTGAAGTACGTGATCACGCTGGATACCGACACACAGCTCCCGCGCGATTCGGCGCGCGAATTCGTCGGCACGCTCGCCCACCCGCTCAACCGTGCCCGCTATGACGAGCGCAAAAAACTGGTGGTCGACGGCTACTCGATCCTGCAGCCGCGCATGGCGGTGAACCTTCCCAGCGCGAACCGCTCGCGGTACGCGCAACTGTGCAGCAGCGACCCGGGACTCGATCCGTACACGCGCGCCGTGTCGGATGTCTACCAGGACCTGTTCGGCGAAGGCTCGTTCATCGGCAAGGGCATCTACGACGTCGATGCGTTCGAGCGCACGCTGAAAGACCGTTTCCCGGACAACCGCATCCTCAGCCACGACCTGCTCGAAGGGTGCTATGCGCGTTCCGGGCTGTTGAGCGATGTCCAGCTGTATGAGGATTATCCCTCACGCTATGGGGCGGACGTCAGTCGCCGCCAGCGCTGGACTCGCGGCGACTGGCAGATCGCGGCCTGGCTGTTCTCGCGCGTCCCCGGGCGCAACGGCGAGCGTGTCGCAAACCCGCTGTCGCTGCTGTCGCAATGGAAAATCCTCGACAACCTGCGCCGCAGCCTGGTCCCAGCCGCGCTGACCCTGCTCTTCGTCCTCGGCTGGACGCAGACGCCAACACCCTTTGGCTGGACCGTCGCGGTTGCAGCCGTGCTCTTTCTGCCCGCGCTGGTCATTTCCAGCCTCGGGTGGCTGCGCAAGCCCCGCGATGTGCTCATCGATCAGCATCTGGCAAGCGCGTCGCGTTCAGCGGGCCGCCAGTTTGCGCAGGCGGCTTTCACGCTCGCCTGCCTTCCGTTCGAGGCCTGGTACAGCGGCAGCGCCGTCCTGCGCACCTGGGTGCGCCTGTTGTTCACGCGGCGCAAGCTCCTCGAGTGGAATCCCTCCAGCGAGATCGAGCGCCAGCTCAGGCGCGATGCGCACCCGGGCGGCATTGGCGAGCTGGTGCGGACCTGGGGCGCGATGTGGTTTTCCCCGGCGGTTGCCGCAAGCGTCGCGGTTTACCTCGCGTGGACCAAGCCCGCAGCGCTGGGCGTCGCTGCGCCGGTGCTGTGCCTGTGGTTCGCCGCACCGGCAATCGCGTGGTGGCTCGGCCGGCCGCTTGCGCCGCGCCCGGCCAGGCTGCGCACCGAACAGGTGGTTTTCCTGCAGCGGCTCGCGCGGCGCACATGGTCTTTCTTCGAATCCTACGTCACGGCGGAAGACCACTGGCTGCCACCCGACAATTTTCAGGAGCACCCGGTCGCCGTCGTCGCGCACCGCACGTCGCCCACCAACATTGGCCTCGCCCTGCTATCGAATCTCAGCGCATACGACTTCGGCTACATCACCGGAGGCAGGCTGCTCGAGCGCACCGCCAACACGCTCGCGACGATGCAGGCGCTCGAGCGCTACCAGGGCCACTTCTATAACTGGTACGACACGCTGACGCTGAAACCCCTGCCGCCGCACTACGTGTCGTCGGTCGACAGCGGCAATCTTTCGGGCCACTTGCTCACGCTGCGGCCGGGCCTGCTCGCGCTTGCCGATCGGCCGATCCTGGGCGTCGCGGTATTCGAGGGCCTGATCGATACGATGGGCCTCCTGACCGAAGCTGCGGCGGCGGCAGCCGCGGCGGGCGGGAGCGCCCCGGTCGATCCGGGGATCACTCAGTTGCGGCGGGATGTCGAGTCTGCCTATGACTCGCGGGCTTCCACCGTCCCCGACGTGCGGCGCTGGCTTGAAAAGCTTGCAGCGGCGGCCGCCGGCCTGGCGAATCTTTCCGGCGAGTCAAAACGCTGGGCCCAGGCCCTCGAAGGCCAATGCCGCGACGCACTGGGCGAACTGGAATTTCTGGTTCCGTGGGCTGGCCTCGCCGAAGCGCCGGCGTCGCTCACGGTGCGCCTCGACGAACTTGGCGCGTTCGGCGCGATACCGACGCTGCGCGAGCTGGCCGGCATCGAAGACGACCTTGCCGCCTTGCCTGCGACTGTTGCGCACGAGGCAGGCGACGAGGCCGCCTGGCTGGCCGCGTTGCAGCCGCAGGCCGCCCTGGCAAGCGAGCGTGCAACGCAGAGGATGGCCGAAATCGAAAGGCTCGCCCGCCTCTCGAGCGAGCTCGCCGCCGTCGACTACGGCTTCCTGTACGACGACACCCGCCATCTCCTGACGGTCGGCTATAACGTCGACCATCACCGGCGCGACACC
This sequence comes from Pseudomonadota bacterium, assembly GCA_031380765.1. Taxonomy (GTDB): domain Bacteria; phylum Pseudomonadota; class Gammaproteobacteria; order Burkholderiales; family SG8-39; genus SZAS-79. The sequence goes on from JANMXB010000194.1 coordinate 10,682, forward strand.
GGGCATTACGACCTGCTCGCATCGGAAGCCCGCCTGTCCAGTTTCGTCGCCATCGCCCAGGGCGAGGTGCCGCAGGAGAACTGGTTCACGCTGGGCCGCATGCTGACCGCAACCGGTGGCGACCCGATCCTGCTTTCCTGGAGCGGCTCGATGTTCGAATACCTGATGCCGCTGCTGGTCATGCCGACCTACGAGAACACGCTCCTCGACCAGACGTGCCTCGCGGCAGTGAAGCGCCAGATCGCCTACGGCAACCAGCGTGGCGTTCCCTGGGGCATGTCCGAATCCGGCTACAACGCGGTCGACGCGGCGCTCAATTACCAGTACCGCGCCTTCGGGGTGCCTGGGCTCGGGCTCAAGCGCGGATTGTCCGAGGATCTCGTGATAGCGCCGTACGCCTCCGCCCTTGCCCTCATGGTGAATCCCGAAGCCGCCTGCCAGAACCTGCAGCGCCTCGCGGCCGACGGGCTGCTGGGGCGGTACGGAATGTTCGAGGCGATCGATTACACGCCCGCCAGGGTGCCGCGCGGCCAGTCGAGCGTGATCGTGCGCTCGTTCATGGCGCACCACCAGGGCATGAGCCTGCTTTCGCTTGCCTACCTGCTGCTCGAGCGGCCGATGCAGAAACGCTTTGCCTCCGACCCGCAATTCCAGGCGACGACGCTCCTCTTGCAGGAGCGCATCCCGAACGCCATCGCATTCCATTTCCAGACCGCCGAGCTTTCCGACATTCGCACCGCCTCGCTCGGCCCCGAGATGCCGATGCGCGTGGTGCGCAGTTCCGACACGCCCTCCCCGGAAGTGCAGCTGCTCTCCAACGGGCGCTACCACGTGATGGTGACCAACGCCGGCGGCGGCTACAGCCGCTGGAAGGATTTCGCCGTCACCCGCTGGCGCGAGGACACCACCAGCGACAACTGGGGCGCCTTCTGCTATATCCGCGACGTCGCATCGAAGGAATTCTGGTCAACGTCGCACCAGCCCACCCTCAAGCGGGCCGATACCTACGAAGCGATCTTCTCGGAGGCGCGCGCGGAATTCCGCCGACGGGATCGCGACTTCGAGACCCATACCGAGATCGTCGTTTCCCCGGAGGACGATATCGAGCTGCGCCGGATCCGGATCACCAACCGCGCGCGCACGCGCCGCACGATAGACGTGACCAGCTACGCCGAAGTCGTGCTCGCCTCGAGCGCGGCGGATGCGCTGCACCCGGCCTTCAGCAACCTGTTCGTGCGCACGGAGATCGTTCCCGACCGGCATGCGATCCTCTGCACCCGCCGGCCGCGCTCGGTCGACGAGAAGATGCCGTGGCTGTTCCACCTGATGGCGGTGCATGGCACCGAATCCAGGGAGACGTCTTACGAGACCGACCGGCTGCGCTTCATCGGCCGCGCCCGCAGCACCGAATCGCCGCTCGCAATGACCACTCCCGGAGCGCTGTCGGGCGGCCAGGGGTCGGTGCTCGATCCGATCGTCGCGATCCGCAAGCGCGTCACGCTCGACGCCGAGCAGACCGTCACCATCGACGTGGTGTCGGGCGTGAGCGAATCGCGCGACGCCGCGCTCGCGCTCGTTGGCAAGTACCGCGACCGGCGCCTCGCCGACCGGGTTTTCGACCTGGCGTGGACCCACAGCTGGGTCAACCTGCGCCAGATCAACGCCACCGAGTCGGATGCGCAGCTCTATGGCCGCCTTGCCGGGTCGATCCTGTACGCCAATCCGTCCCTGCGCACGGACCCCGGCGTAATTGCCCGCAACCTGCGCGGCCAGTCGGGCCTGTGGGGCTATGCGATTTCGGGCGACCTGCCGATCGTGCTGCTGCAGATCGGCGACCTCGCGGGCATCGAGGTCGTGCGCCAGCTCGTGCAGGCGCACGCGTACTGGCGCCTAAAAGGCCTCGCCGTCGATCTTGTGATCTGGAACGAGGATCACGCGGGCTACCGGCAATTGCTGCAGGAGCAGATCCTCGGCCTGATCGCTGCCGGCGTGGAGGCGAACCTCACCGACCGGCCCGGGGGCATCTTCGTGAGGGTTGCCGAAAACATGTCGGTCGAGGACCGCACGTTGTTCCAGACGGTCGCGCGGGTCATCATCAGTGACACCCGCGGGAGCCTGGCCGACCAGATCAACCGGCGCGCGCCGAAGGATCCGCGCGACGTGCCGGTGCCCCGCCTGGTTCCCGTGAGGACGCGGCGCGTCGAAACCGCGGCACCGGTGCTACCGCGCAGCGACCTCCTCTTTTTCAACGGCTTCGGCGGATTTGCGCCCGACGGCCGCGAATACGTCATCACGACCACGCGCGGACAGCCGACGCCGGCGCCCTGGGTTAACGTCATCGCCAATGCGCGCTTCGGCACCGTGATCTCGGAATCGGGTGCGGCCTACACCTGGAGCGAGAACGCGCACGAGTTCCGTTTTACGCCGTGGGGCGACGACCCGGTCAGTGACTCGAGTGGCGAAGCCCTCTATCTGCGCGACGAGGAAACCGGCTACTTCTGGTCGCCCACGCCGCTGCCTTGCGGTGGCGCATCGGCTTACGTGACCCGGCATGGATTCGGCTACACGCGGTTCCAGCATGACGAGGAAGGCATCCGCTCGGAACTCGCGGTGTTTGTCGACACCAAGGAAGCCGTCAAGTATTCGGTCCTCAAGATCCGCAACGACTCCGGCCGCACACGCAAACTGTCCGCCACGGGCTATGTAGAATGGGTGCTCGGCGACCTGCGGCCGAAATCGGCCATGCACGTCGTCACCGAAATCGAGCCGGCCAGCGGCGCCTTGTGCGCGCGCAACGCCTACAGCCCCGAGTTCGGCGACCGCATTGCATTCTTCGATGCCGACGCGATGCGCGCGGTGACGGTCACTGGCAGCCGCGGCGAATTTATCGGCCGCAACGGCACGCTCGCCCGCCCGGCGGCCATGGGCAGGCTCAAGCTGTCGAACAAGGTCGGCGCGGGCCTCGATCCCTGCGCCGCAATCCAGGTGCCGTTCGAGCTCGCCGCGGGCGAAGAGCGCGAAATCGTCTTCAGGCTCGGTGCCGCAGGCAGGCGCGGCGCCGGCGACACGGCGGGGACCGTGCAGCGCCTGCGCCAGCCCGAAACCGCGCACGCAGCGCTCGAAACAGTGCGCAAGTATTGGACCGGCACCCTCGAGGCGGTGCAGGTCGACACGCCCGACCCCGCGCTCAACGTGCTGGCCAACGGCTGGCTGCTCTACCAGACCCTCGCGTGCCGCCTGTGGGCGCGCAGCGGCTACTACCAGTCGGGGGGGGCTTTCGGCTTTCGCGACCAGCTGCAGGACACCATGGCACTGGTGCATGCCGAGCCGCGCCTGGCGCGCGAGCACCTGCTGCGCTGCGCCGCGCGCCAGTTTACCGAAGGCGATGTGCAGCACTGGTGGCATCCGCCCTCCGGGCGGGGCGTGCGCACCCATTGCTCGGACGATTACCTGTGGCTCCCGCAGGCAGTGTGCCGCTATGTCCTCAACACCGGCGACACCGGCGTGCTCAACGAGTCGGTGCACTTCCTGGAAGGCCGTCCCGTCAACGCGGAAGACGACTCCTACTACGACCTGCCGATGCGCTCGGAAACCAGGGCCACGCTCTACCAGCACTGCGTGCGCGCGATCACGCGGGGCCTGGCCTTCGGTGCCCACGGCCTGCCGCTCATGGGCTCGGGCGACTGGAACGACGGCATGAACCTGGTAGGCATGCAGGGCAAAGGCGAAAGCGTGTGGCTCGGATTCTTCCTGTACGACACGCTGGTGCGGTTTGCCGGCCTTGCGCGCGCGCACGGCGATGCCGACTTTGCCGAGCGCTGCCGCGCGCAGGCGAACGAATTGCGCCGCAACCTCGAGCAGCACGGCTGGGACGGCGGATGGTACCGCCGCGCGTTCTTCGACGACGGCACGCCGCTGGGCTCGGCCACCAGCCCCGAGTGCCAGATCGATTCGATCGCGCAAAGCTGGTCAGTGCTTTCGGGGGCGGGCGACCCCGTGCGCACGCGCACTGCAATGCAGGCACTGGACGAGCGCCTGGTCCGCCGCGACCACGCGCTGGTCCTGCTTCTCGACCCGCCGTTCGACCACTCCGCGCTGAATCCGGGCTACATCAAGGGCTACGTGCCCGGCGTGAGGGAAAACGGCGGGCAGTACACGCATGGCGCGATCTGGGCGGCGATGGCCTTTGCGGGACTCGGCGACAACCGCCGCGCGTGGGAATTGTTCAGCATGATCAATCCGGTCAATCACGGCAACTCGGTGGAGAGCATCGGCATCTATAAAGTCGAGCCTTACGTGGTCGCCGCCGACGTCTATACCGTCGCACCGCATACCGGACGCGGAGGATGGACCTGGTATACGGGCTCGGCCGGCTGGCTCTATCGCCTGGTGCTCGAGTCCCTGGTTGGATTGCGCGTGGAGTCGGGCAAACTGCGTTTCCTCCCGTGCGTGCCCGCGGAGTGGATGGAGTTCAAGGTTCGCTACCGCTATCGGGAGACGCACTACTCGATCGTGATACGCCGCTCCGACGTTACGGGCACGCGCACGAGCGTGAGCGTGGACGGCATCGTCCAGCCGGAGGCGGCGGTTACGCTCGCCGACGATCAAAGGGACCACGCCGTCGAAGTCACTTTCGCCCAGGCGCGCCCATGAGCGTATTCCCGGACGCCGGGCGGGCCGCGGTCCTGCTCGACGTGGACAACACCCTGCTCGACAACGACCAGGTGCAGAAAGATCTCGGTGAGCGGATCGAACAGGACCTCGGCGCCGCCGCCCGCGAGCGCTACTGGGCGCACTATGACGCGTTGCGCGACGAACTCGGCTATGCCGATTACCTGGGCGCGCTGCGGCGCCTTGCCGCTGGAAACCCGGATGGAAGCGCTCTTGAATCGCTGACCGCATTTCTGCTCGAGTATCCGTTCGACCGGCGTCTTTATCCCGCCGCGCTGGAGGTCATCAGGTACCTGCGCGATTGGGCGCTGCCCGTAATCGTTTCGGACGGCGACACGGTCTTTCAACCGCGCAAGATCCGCCGCTCCGGACTGTGGGATGCGGTGGAGGGACGGGTTCTCATCTACGTTCACAAGGAGGAGATGCAGGACAAGATCGACCGGCTCTATCCTGCGCCGCGCTATGCGATGGTCGACGACAAGCTGCGGATCCTGGCGGCGATGAAGGCCCATCGCCCCAGCCTCACCACAATCTTCGTGCGCCAGGGGCACTATGCGCACGATCCCCAGGTCCTCGCCGCTTATCCGCCCGCCGACCTGTCGGCCGCGCGGATCGGCGACCTGCTCACCTGCGATTTGCCTTCGGTGCTCGCATCGCAGGCTGCGCACTCCGGGAGGGTCTGAATGGCGACCAGTCCCCTGGCCGGAACGCCCGCGCGCAACAGCGCGCCTTTGGATGTGGCCGCGCTGGTGGCGGCCTATTACAGCGGCCGGCCCGACCCCGCCGTCCCCGCCCAGCGCGTCGCCTTCGGCACGTCAGGCCACCGCGGTTCGCCGCTCACGACCTCTTTCAACGAGGCGCATGTGCTGGCCATCACCCAGGCGATCTGCCTGTATCGCGCCGCGGCAGGCATCGACGGGCCCCTTTTCATCGGCATCGATACCCATGCGCTGTCGCAGCCGGCCTTCCGCAGCGCACTGGAAGTCCTCGCGGCCAATGGCGTGCACGTCATGATCGCGGCCGCAGGCGAATACACGCCTACCCCCGCGGTGTCGCATGCGATTCTTGCCTACAACAAAGGTCGCAAGCAGGGCCTCGCCGACGGCATCATCGTGACGCCTTCGCACAATCCGCCGGAGGATGGCGGCTTCAAGTACAACCCGCCGCACGGCGGGCCCGCGGATACCGGCGTCACCCGCGGGGTCGAGGGCCAGTCCAACGATTTCATTTGCGCCGGCCTGAAAGGCGTGGCGCGGATGACCTTCGAGCGCGCTCTCGCAGCCTCGAGCACGCACCTGCACGATTACCTCGGCGCCTATGTCGCCGATCTGGCCAATGTCATCGACATGGATGCGATCCGCGCCGCCGGAATTCGCATGGGCCCCGATCCGCTCTGCGGTGCCGGCGTGCATTACTGGCGCCGCATCGCGGAGCATTACAGAGTCGACCTGACGGTGACCAGCGAGGAAGTCGACCCGGCCTTCCGCTTCATGAGCCTGGACTGGGACGGCCGCATCCGCATGGATCCCTCGTCGCCTTTCGCGATGCAGCGCCTCATCGGCGAAAAGAGCCGCTTCGATGTCGCCTTCGGATGCGACACCGATCACGACCGGCATGGCATCGTCACGCCCGGCGAGGGATTGCTGCCCTCGAACCACTATCTATCGGCGGCAATCCACTACCTGTTCCAGCACCGGCCCGCCTGGCCGCAGCGGGCCGCGGTGGGCAAGACCGTCGTGTGCACCAGCATGATCGACCACGTCGCGGCGCAGCTCGGCCGCGGTCTGTATGAAGTGCCGGTCGGATTCAAGTGGTTCGTGGAAGGTCTCGCGAGCGGAGCGCTGGGCTTCGGCGGCGAGGAGAGCGCCGGCGCGGCCTTCCTGCGCCGTGACGGCAGCGTGTGGACCACCGAAAAGGACGGCATCGTGCCGTGCCTGCTCGCAGCCGAGATGACCGCGGTCCTGGGTCGCGATCCGGGCGAGGTCTATCGCTCGCTCGAGCATGAATTCGGCGAGCTCGCGGGCGATCGCGTCGATGCCCCCGCGACGGTTGAGCAAAAGTCGCTTCTTGCCAAGCTGGCGCCGGAGCAGATCGGCTCGGGAGAACTTGCCGGCGAGGCGATCGTCGCGAAGCTGAGCGCCGCCCCGGGCAACGGCGCAGCCATCGGCGGCGTGAAAGTGATCTCGGGCGGAGGATGGTTCGCGGCACGCCCGTCCGGTACCGAGAACATCTACAAGATCTATGCCGAAAGCTCGCTCGGCCAGGACCATCTGCGGCGCATCCTCGCCGAAGCCCAGGCGATCGTCGACGCCGCAATTTCGGTGCCGGCCCCTTAGGATCCTCTTCATGCACACTCACGCAGCACTTGCGCCGGACCTGCTGGGCAAGATCGACGCCTACTGGCGCGCCGCCAACTACCTGTCGGTGGGACAGATCTACCTGCTCGACAACCCGCTGCTGCGGCAGCCCCTCGAGCTCGCGCACGTCAAGCCGCGCCTGCTCGGCCACTGGGGCACCACGCCGGGCCTGAATTTCATCTACGTCCACCTGAACCGCGTCATCAGGGAGCACGACCTGGACGCCATCTATGTCACCGGCCCGGGCCATGGCGGGCCCGGCCTGGTGGCGAACACCTACCTCGAGGGAACCTACAGCGAGATCTACCCGCAGATTTCGCAGGACGCCGAAGGCATGCGGCGCCTGTTCCGGCAGTTCTCCTTTCCCGGCGGCATCCCAAGCCACGTCGCGCCGGAGACGCCGGGGTCGATCAACGAGGGCGGCGAGCTTGGCTATTCGCTGTCGCACGCCTTCGGTGCGGCGTTCGACAATCCGGGGCTGCTGGTCGCTTGCGTGATCGGTGACGGCGAGGCCGAAACCGGACCGCTCGCGACAAGCTGGCACTCGAACAAATTCCTCAACCCGGTTCACGACGGCGCGGTGCTGCCGATCCTGCACCTGAACGGCTACAAGATCGCGGGCCCGGCGGTACTGGCCCGGATTCCGCATGCCGAGCTGGACTCGCTCTTCAGGGGCTACGGCTACCGGCCCTATTTTGTCGAAGGCGACGACCCGATGCGGATGCACGCCCTCATGGCGGCAACGCTCGACAGCGTGATTGGCGATATCCGCACCATCCAGGAAAAGGCGCGCGCCAAAGGATTCAGCGAGCGCCCCTGCTGGCCGATGATCGTCCTGCGCTCACCCAAAGGCTGGAGCGGACCGAAGGTTGTCGATGGAAAGCCGGTGGAAGGCACGTTTCGCGCGCACCAGGTGCCGATGGGCGAAATGAACCGGCCCGGCCACCTGAAGATCCTCGAAGAGTGGATGCAGAGTTATCGCCCCGGGGAATTGTTCGACGCAAAAGGCCGGCTGGTGCCCGAGCTTGCCGAACTCGCGCCAAAGGGCGCGCGGCGCATGGGCGCCGATCCCCACGCCAACGGCGGGCTGCTGCTGCGCGACCTGGTCATGCCGGATTTCCGCGAGTACGCGGTGAGCGTGCCGGCACCGGGGAGCGTCGACGCCGAAGCCACGCGCGTGCAAGGCGCGCTGATTCGCGACGTCATAAAACTCAATCCGCACAATTTCCGCGTGTTCAGCCCCGACGAAACGGCCTCCAACCGCTGGGGTGCGGTGTTCGAGGCGACCACCCGCTGCTCGACCGCACAGGCAGTCGCCGGCGACGAAAACGTGGGCGCCGACGGCCGCGTGATGGAAATGCTGAGCGAGCACCAGTGCGAAGGCTGGCTCGAAGGCTATCTGCTCACCGGGCGCCACGGATTTTTCTCGTGCTACGAGGCGTTCATCCAAATCGTCGACTCGATGTTCAACCAGCACGCAAAGTGGCTCAAGGTCGCAAACGCGATTGCGTGGCGCCGCCCGATCGCTTCGCTCAACTACCTGCTGACCTCGCATGCCTGGAGGCAGGACCACAACGGCTTCAGCCACCAGGACCCCGGTTTCATAGACCACGTGACGAACAAGAAAGCCGAAATCATCCGCGTTTACCTTCCGGCGGACGCCAATACCCTGCTTGCGATCACCGACCACTGCCTGCGCAGCCGCAATTACGTAAACGTCATCGTCGCCGGCAAGCAATCCCAGGCCCAGTGGCTTGGCATCGACGACGCAGTCCGGCATTGCGCCGCAGGCATCGGCTCGTGGGAATGGGCCGGCACCACCGCCGGTGCGGAACCCGACATCGTCATGGCGTGCGCGGGCGACGTGCCGACCCTCGAAACCCTCGCGGCGGTCTCGATCCTGCGGCAGCGTGTTCCGGAGCTGAAAATCCGCGTCGTAAACGTCGTCGACCTGATGAAGCTGCAGCCGAAGGAAGAGCATCCGCACGGGTTGAACGATGCGGATTTCGACCGGCTTTTCACCACCGACAAGCCGATCCTCTTCGCCTTTCACGGTTATCCCTGGCTGATCCACCGCCTGACGTACCGCCGCACGAACCACTCCAACCTGCACGTGCGCGGTTACAAGGAGGAAGGCACGACCACCACGCCGTTCGACATGACGGTGCTGAACGACATGGACCGGTTCCATCTCGCGATGGATGCCGTGGACAGGCTGCCGCAGCTTGGCGCCGTCGCGGCGCAGGTGAAGCAGGAACTGCAGTCGAGGCTCGCCGCGCATACCCGCTACATCTGCGAGCACGGCGTCGACATGCCGGAGATCCGCGACTGGAAGTGGCTGCCGAGCTGACGGGCGCGTCAATGCGCGACCGCCGAACCGGCCAGTCGCGTCCCGGTGAGGCGTTCCAACACGCGCAGCGGCGACCTTTCCGCATCGGCCAGCGCCGCGGGCGAGACCAGAAAAGTCTGCTCGAATGCATGCTGGCCCGACATCGCCGCATGCAGCACCTGGTCGGTGAACACCATCCACGTTGCGCCCGCCGGGAAGGCGAATTCCTGCTGGGGAGCCTCGCGCTGGTAGGCGGCGTCGGCTTTCGCGCGGTCATGCAGCTGGAGCATGAGGTGATCGTACGGCGAGCGCTTTTGTTTGGTGACGCCAAGCGCGTGGAGGGCTCCGGCCAGCCAAGGGCGCGGCCTGCGCACCCGTCCGTGAAACCGATGCGCAAAGTGTGCGAAAGGCTCGCCAATGCGCCACACGCGTGACACCCCGTGCGGATTCACATTGCAGAACACCCGCAGCAACCGCACGCCGCCGGTCGGATTGGAGGGAAACGAATCGACGTGCAGCCGGGTATCGTCCTTGCGCCACGTGCTCCTGCGGCTGGTGATCTCGAAGGGACGCAGGCTGGTGCCGGCGCGGCGCATCTGTCCGGCATAGCCGGGGAGTAGAGCGCCAACCAGGGTTTCGCTGTGCTGCGCGAAGCGCTCGAGCAAGGCCGCCAGCTCGGCGAGATCGGCTGCGCTTCCCGCCGCACCGCGAACCTGCGTCGCACCCGCACGCAAGCTGATGTTCTTCGACTGGCCGTCCGACCAGCGCTCGGACAGGAAACGCGCGCCGGCTCCGATCTCGAAGCCCAGCCGCGGCAGATAGGCAATGGTGCCGCTTTCGAGCGCATCCTGGGCGACTGAGCGGTCGCGCGCGGTGAAATCATCCGGCCGGCATGCCGCGTACGCGCGCACGACGTCCAGCGCCTTTGCGGCGCCTCGAGCGCAGGCCAGATGGTCCGGTTCGGGCTTCACGAATCGCGCAGACCATACTGGCCGGGGCCGCGCCAGAATGTACGCTAACGCACAGAGCAGCAGGCAAAGCGCGCCAGATACTCGGTGCGATGCCGCCTATCGCCTTCCGCCGCGCGCTCGCTTGGAGTGCCGCTGCCTTCGCCGCTTGCGCGGCCGGCTTCGCGGGTGCTGCAGAACCCGCGCTGGTCGCCCCGCCGCAGTCCCTGTGGGTAGCGCAGAACGAGGCGCCTGCCTCACGCCAGTCCGCAGCGGGGCTCGCGCCCCAGCGCGAGCCGCGCAAGGATTACACCCTGCCCGCGCTCGAAATTGTCGGCTTCGATTTCTTCCTCAACCGTTTCAATCACAAACACAGCGGCAGCCGCGACTACGATGTCAGTCTGGATTCGATTCGCCGCAACCTGCGCAGCAGCTGGGTGATCGACCGCGACCCGTTCAAGATCAACCAGTTCGGCCATCCCTACCAAGGCTCGATGTATCACGGGTTTGCGCGGTCGGCGGGCCTGGATTTCTGGGAGTCGCTTGGCTATGCGTTCGCCGGCAGCATCGCCTGGGAAATCGCAGGCGAAAACACGCCGCCCTCACGCAATGACCAGGTCGCAAGCGGCATCGGGGGCGCGTTTGTCGGCGAGGCGCTTTTCCGCATGGCCAACCTGCTCCTCGAAACCGGCGGGGGGATCAAGGCCCCCTTATGGCGCGAAGTCGCGGCCGCGGCGATTTCACCCTCGACGGGATTCAACCGCAACTTCATGGGCCGCAAGAACATCTTCGACAGCCACAACCCGGCTTACTACAGCCGCCTCAGCCTGGGATTCGCGGGTGCCGCGCAGAACGATCCCGGATTCGCAACCCGGGTCAGGCGCTACGAAGCGCAAGCGGAGTACTCCCTCGACTATGGCCTGCCCGGCAAGCCTGGTTACGACTATCGGCGTCCGTTCGACTACTTCAGTTTCCAAGCGACCGCATCGACCGCCAACGGCTTCGAGAACGTGATGACGCGCGGGCTTTTGTTTGGCCGCGATTATGGCCACGGCGACCGCTTCCGCGGCCTGTGGGGGCTGTATGGCAGCTACGACTACATCGCGCCGCAGCTGTTCCGCGTGTCGAGCACCGCCCTGTCGCTAGGCACGACGACCCAGTGGTGGCTGACCCGTTCGATAGCGCTGCAGGGGACCGCAACGGCCGGCGCGGGATACACCGCGGTGGGCAGCGCGAATGGCACCAACCAGACCGACTATCACTACGGGGTTGCGCCGCAGGCCCTCCTTGCAGCCCGCGTGATTTTCGGAGACAAGGCCACGCTCGACGTCACGGGACGCGAGTATTTCGTGAGCAAGGTCGCCGGCGGCAACCGGGGCGGGCACGACAACATCCTGCGCACGGATGTCGCGTTTACATGGCGGTTCACCAAGCAGCAGGCGATCACCGTCAAATACCTGTTGTCGCGCCGCGACGCAACGTTTCCCGATATGGCAAACGTGAAACAGGAACGCGGGACGTTCGGGATCTTCTACACCCTGCTCGGCCAGGACCACTTCGGCGCGGTCGAGTGGCGCTGACGCGCGCCGCCCCGTGGTTTCCTTTTGCCGCGAATCCCGCCTAAAGCTTGCCCATCAACAGCAGGATCAGAAGCACGACGACGATGAGTCCGATGCCGCCGCTTGGGCCGTAACCCCAGCTGCGGCTATGCGGCCACGCGGGCACGATGCCGATCAAAGCGAGCACGAGAATGATGAGGATGAGTGTACCGATGGACATGTGAGTCTCCTTGAGTCTGCAGGCCTGAGTCTGCAAGTTGCCCCGATTGTGCGCGCGGGGCCGCGGAAGACTCAGTGCGCTCACGTACATACCGCTTGTAACTTTTGCCCTAACTTCGCATCCACCTATGAAACCGACGTCGGTCGCACCCGCAGCATTTGCCCAGCCGACACCCCGCGAACTGGCGCTGTCGGGACATTGGACCGCACTCGGCACGGCGGCCCTCGAGCGCGGGCAATTCGCGGCAGTCAGGCCACCGGCGCAGTCCGAAGTCGTTGTCGACGGGGCCGGCGTCGAGGCGCTCGACACGGTCGGGGCGCGGGTGCTGCAAAATCTGCTGACGCGCTTGCGTGGCGAAGGCCACGCGATCCAGATGCGCGGCTGGAGTCCCCACAACACGCAACTGCTCGAGCTCGCCGCACGGCATCCGGCCGCGCCGCCGGCGCCACCCCCGGAGCCCGGCGTTGTCGAGAGGACAGGCCGGATCGCGGCCGGACTCGCCGAGCACTCCCGCGACCTGCTTGCGTTCGTCGGCGAATGCGCGGTGGTGCTTGCAGGCAGCATCGCGCACCCGGCCCGCATGCGCTGGCGGCCGATCCTCTTTAACATCCGCACCGCGGGGTTCGACGCCCTGCCGATCGTCGGGCTGCTCGCTTTCCTGCTCGGCGTTGTCGTGTCTTACCAGGCGGCCACCCAGTTGCGCAAATATGGCGCCGACGTTTTTGTGGCCGACCTGGTGGGCCTTTCGATGCTGCGCGAATTCGCGCCGCTGGTAACCGCGATCATCGTCGCGGGGCGCTCGGGCTCGGCGTATGCCGCCCAGATCGGCACCATGTCGGTCACCGAGGAGATCGACGCGATGCGCACCATAGGCATCGCGCC
>JANMXB010000209.1:0-2414 GCA_031380765.1 Pseudomonadota bacterium
CTCATGGCGGTATTGCTCGCGGCGCCGTTCGTGCTGGACGAGTACGTCATGTCGCAGCTGCACTTCATTCTCATCTATTCGATCGTCGGCCTGGGCCTCATGCTGCTGGTGGGATTCACCGGGCAGATCTCCCTCGGCCACGCGGCATTCCTTGCCGTCGGGGCCTATACCGAGGCGCTGTTGCAGGCGAAGGGGGTGCCGTTTTTCGTGTCGCTTCCTTGTGCCGCGCTTTTCGCGGGTGTTCTGGGTCTGGTGGTCGGCCTTCCGGCCCTGCGCCTGAAGGGCATTTACCTCGCGATTGCCACGCTCGCCTTCAACGTGATTGTCGAGGAAGTCATCACGCGCTGGGAAAGCCTGACCGGCGGAAATTCGGGCAAGCACCTGAAGCCGGTCGAACTCTTCGGCCTGCGCCTGGACGGCGATGCCGGCTTTTATTACCTGTGCCTGGCGCTGACGATCCTCTGCGTGCTTGCGCTTCTTAACCTGCTGCGCTCGCCGACCGGACGCGCCTTCGTGGCGATCCGGGATTCCGAGATTTCGGCAAGCTGCATGGGCGTCAACCTCGCCAAGTACAAGACCCTCTCGTTCGCGATTTCCGCCGCGCTCACCGGGATCGGCGGCGCGCTCTACGCCCACAAGGTGACTTTCATTTCGCCCGAGCAATTCACCTTGCTGCAATCGATCGAGCTGGTGACGATCGTGATCCTCGGCGGCGTCGGTTCGTTGCATGGCGCCGTGCTGGGCGCGGCATTCCTGATCGTGCTGCCCCAGCTCATCGCGGTGGCCAAGGATTACCTGCCGGGCAATGTCGCCGGCTCCGGTCTGCAGGCCGTGGTGTTCGGCGTGGTGCTGATCGGCTTCATTGTGTTCGAGCCGCTCGGGCTCTATGGGCGGTGGCTGAAAGTGCGCACCTGGTTCGAGCTCTTTCCGTTTTACCGCAAGGGCCTGTTCCGCCGGCAGAAGAGCTACATGAAATCGGAGCGATTGCGGTGAGTTTTTTCAGGGTCGAGAAACTCGGCATCCGGTTCGGCGGCGTGGTCGCGGTCGACAACGTCTCCTTCGAAGTGAAGCGTGGCGAGGTCTACACGATCATCGGGCCGAACGGCGCCGGCAAGACCACGATTTTCAACCTCATCGGCCTGATTTACCCGGCCACCTCCGGCGCCATCGTGTTCGAGGACCGCGACCTCACCGGCCTGGCCCAGCACCGCGTGGCCGAACTGGGCATCGCGCGCACCTTCCAGAACATCGAGCTTTTCGAGCACGCCACCGTGCTGCAAAACCTGCTGATCGGGCGCCACCGCCACCGTTCCACCGCCCTGTGGGAAGAATTGCTGTTCACCGGATCAGTGCGGCGCGCAGAGATTGCGCAGCGCGAGGCGGTCGAAAAGGTCATCGACCTGCTCGACTTGGCGCACTACCGCGACAGCATGGTCGCCGGCCTGCCGTATGGCGTGCGCAAGGTGATCGAGCTTGGCCGGGCGCTCGCCGCCGAGCCCAGACTGCTCCTGCTCGACGAGCCGTCCTCCGGATTGAACCCGGAGGAAACCGACGAGATGGCGTTCTGGATCGAGGACATCAAGAAGGGCCTGGGCGTGACCGTTTTGATGGTCGAGCACGACATGAATCTCGTCTCGCGGGTGTCCGACCGCGTGCTCGCGCTCAGCGAAGGCAAGGTGATCGCCGAAGGCACGCCGGCCGAAGTGCAGTCCCACCCCGCCGTGATCGAGGCCTATCTCGGAGGCGCTTCGGCATGAAGGTCAAGACATGACTGCGCCGGTGTTGGAACTCGCCAACGTCGAGTCGAGCTACGGCCCGGTACAGGCCCTGCGCGGTGTCACGCTTGCGGTCGAAGAGGGCAAGATCGTCACGGTGCTTGGCGCCAACGGCGCGGGCAAATCCACGATCCTCAAGACCATCTCGGGAATCATCGACCCGGGCAAAGGGCAGGTGAAACTGCGCGGCGCGGAGATCCAGGGTTGGGCGCCCGACCGGATCGTGCGCGCCGGCATCGGCCATGTGCCCGAGGGACGCGAAATGTTCGCGCTGCTCTCGATCGAAGACAACCTGCGCATGGGCGCCTATACGCGCAAGGATCCCGACGCGGTGGCCAAGGACATCGACACGGTCTACGGCTATTTCCCGATCCTGCGCGAAAGGGCCAGGCAGGAGGCCGGACAGCTTTCGGGCGGCCAGCAGCAGATGCTGGCGATCGCGCGCGCGCTGCTCTCCCGACCCACGGTGATCCTGATGGACGAGCCGAGTCTCGGATTGTCGCCTAAGCTCACGCACGAGATTTTCAATATCATCGTGCGTATCAACCGGGAGCGCGGCACGACCATCCTGCTGGTGGAGCAGAACGCCCACATGGCCCTGGCCACCGCCGACTACGGTTACGTGCTCGAAACCGGGCG
>JANMXB010000212.1:0-1747 GCA_031380765.1 Pseudomonadota bacterium
CCACCCGGATGCCGATCCCGGCCGGCGAGGGGATCGGCGGGACAAAGCTGCCGGGCACGCGCTTCTTCCACTCCGCTTCCTGGGTGAGCCACATCGTGCCGCGGTCGAGGGTGAGCTTGACGACGCCGGGAAAGCGCTCGATCCGCTCAGAAAATATCGGCGCGAACTTGCGCGCTGTGGCTTCCGGGTCGGCCACTACAAAATACACCGCGTCGATTCCCACCGCGCCATTCGGGTGGTTGAGCAGGTGCGGTTGCCACAACACATCGCGCGTGAGGTGCTCGATGAAGATGAAGCGGCCTTCGGTAAAACCGGTTCGCTCGACATACATGTTGCGGAATTTCGCGCGCCGCATTTCGCGATTTCCCGGCCCGAACGGGGCATCCCGCTCGAGCGCCCGCGGCGCTTCCACGGGTGCGCCGGCTTTCTGGAACTCGGCGTACGCGGCATCCGCCTCGCCGATCCCGAGGGCGACGATGTGCAGACCCTCGTAACGGGCGACCATGTCCTTGACCGAACTGTAGATGGTTGCATCGGTGAGCCCGATGATTTCAAGGTATCCCTCGCGGAACATCGCGCAATGGTTGCCCGAGCCCCACGGCGTCACCGGCGCGCCGGCCGAAGCGGAGCCCGAGTGGAAACTGCGCGCCGTGAGCTGGAAACCCAGGCGGGAAAACGCGTCGCGGCCGCGGTCCAGGCTCTTGACTGCAACCCCCACGTGATCAAGTTCGCGTTTCATTGGCGCAGCCTCAGGATGAATCCGTTGGTATGCGCGGGGCCGACGAACCAATCGCCGCCGCGCCGCTCAACCGGAACGCCATTGTCCTCCATCAGCTTCGCCGCGGCGTCCCGGCTGGCGAAACTCACCTCGACCCCGGCGAAGCACGGCAGCACTGCCGGCCGCCATCCGAAGCGCGCCTCGAAGCCGGGTGCGCCATGAAGTTCTATGGCCCCGCCCTTTGCCGGTGCGAAATGCAGCACGCCATCGGCCCCTTCCGATGGCGAAGCGCCTGTGATCGTTTCAAGGCGCGCCCGCTGCCCGTGCACGTCGTTGGCGCAAACGAGTGCGGTTTCGAGTCCGAGCGCGCCGTTCGCGTGGGCCTGATAGCGCGGCTGCCAGAGATATTCGGGCGTCTGGTGCTCGAGCACAATGTAGCGCCCCTCCGGATAAGCCTCGTCGCGGCTGAAGATGTTGCGGAACCGCATCGTGGCCTCGACGCCGTCAACGTCGATCTTGCGCACGCGCTGCACCGGGGGATTCAGCGTGCCGGTGTGGGCCGCTAATTCCGTATAGGCCGCGTCTGCGTTGGCAACGCGAAGCGCGAGAAGGTGCAGGCCCTCGAAGCGGGCGAGAAATTTCACCCACGGGTTGTACGCGGCTGCGTCGACGATGCCGATGAGCTCGAGGTAGCCCTCCCGGAAGATCGCGCAGCGATTGGCGCTCGCCCAGGCGCTCTCGTCTTCGCGGCCCGGCATTTTCCCGCTCTGCCGGCTGACGGGGGAGAGAAGAAACCCGAGCTTCTCCCAGCGTCTCGCGCCGGCCGCGAGGTCGCGCACGATTGCCCCGAGATGATCGAGCGATGCCGAACCGGGGGAAGCAACAGGAGACATGAAATCCAGGCCGGACGTGAATGCCGCGCCCGCTGCGTCGATCCTGCTAGGTGGATGCGGCGGGCGCCTCGTTCTTCTGCCGGACGCGGTTTGTCGCCATGCGCTCGTGCAGCTGGCGAATTGTACTGCTGCCGGT
>JANMXB010000243.1:0-12933 GCA_031380765.1 Pseudomonadota bacterium
GACAGCGTGACGTTACACCACACTAGGCTCAACAGAACCTATGCCCTGGCGCCCCGCGACCGCGCCATCCACCCGAATTGCCGCTCTCCGATCTCGAATGCACCTTGCACGATCAATGCCAGGGCCGCCGCCGGAATCGCCCCGGCGAGCAACGTGACGCTGTCGTTTAGCGCGAGCCCTGACGCGATACGCTCACCGTAGCCTCCGGCACCGATGAACGCGGCGATCGTCGCGGTGCCGACGTTGATGACTGCGGAAGTCTTGATTCCCGCAAGGATCGAAGGCAGCGCGAGCGGCACTTCCACGAGCCAAAGCCGCTCGCGCGGCGCGAGACCCAGAGCCATGGCTGCGTGGCGCATGCCGGTGCCGATGCCGGTGATGCCGGCGTGGGTGTTCCTGACGATGGGCAGCAGCGCGTAAAGAAACAGGGCAATCAGCGCCGGCAGGGTCCCGATAGTGCCCACGGCCGCGATCAGGAACGCGAAAAGGGCAAGCGAAGGGATGGTCTGGATCACCCCGACCGTGCCCAGGATCAATTGCGTTGCGCGCGGCACCTTGGCCGCCGCAACGCCGAGCGGAACGCCGATCGCGATGCTGGCCGCAAGGGAGACGAACACGAGCAAAAGGTGCTGGCCGGTGAGGCGCCAGAAATCGGGCCCGAACAAGGCGCCGAAAAAATCCCGTTTGCCCGCGCGTTGCGGCGTTTCGGCGCCGCCCATCAGAGAGGCCGCCTCGGCAAAGGTCTTGCCTTCGAGCTCCGCGGCCGCGTTCATGCGGATCATGCGGCGCTCTTCGATGCGGCCTTCGAGCGCCGACAGCGAGCGCCATGCCTCGGGAAAACGCTTCGGGACGTCGAGCCGGTAGAGCAGGATCGCTTCGTAGCGGGGAAAGTACTTTTTGTCGTCTTCAAGCGCGCGCAGCTTGTAGCGCTCAATCTTGGCGTCAGTCGTATAAATGTCCATGACGTCGATTTTTCTGGCCGCAAGGGCTTCGTAGGCCAGGCCATGGTCGAGACCCGAAGGAGTCGCGAACGCGTACCCGTAAGCGGCCTTGAGCCCCGGCCAGCCGTCGGCACGACCAATGAACTCCTGCGACAAACCGAGCTTGATTTCCGGATGGCGCAGGAGGTCGGAAAGCTTCACGATGCCGAGCGATTGCGCGCGCTCTTCGCGCATGGCGAGCGCATAGCCATTGTTGAATCCAAGCGGTACCGCCACGCCTAGGCCGAGCGGCGCGAGCTCGCGATTCAGCCTCTCGGTGCCGAAGTCGCCGTCGAGCTTCAGGATCTCCCGTGCAATCGTGCCCGTGTACTCCGGATAGAGATCGATCGAGCCGGCTTTGAGGGCGGCAAAGACGATCCCGGTATTGCCAAGACCAGGCCGGTGCACTGCGTCCCGGGCCTGCCGGACCAGGATTTCGCCCAGGATGTAGGACTCGGTGAAGCGCTTGGAGCCGACCTTGAGCGTCTCCGCGCCGGCGCCGGGAGACAGCCAGGCCAGCACTACTGCGGCCAGCAGCGGCAGCGCGATGCGCATCGCTAGGTCGCCACCGGCCGTGGCGCGCCCGGGCCAATGAACTGCAGGGCGGCAAGGCTCGCGTACAGCCCGCCCTGCGCCATCAGCGCAGCATGCGTGCCTTGCGCCACGATCACCCCGCGGTCGAGCACGATGATGCGCTCGGCATGCTGGACGGTGGCGAAGCGGTGCGCGATGACCAGCGTGGTGCGCCCGTGCTCAAGGGCCTCAAGGGCTTGCTGCACCATGCGCTCGCTCGCCGCATCGAGGGAGCTGGTCGCCTCGTCGAGCAGCAGAATCGGACGATCGGCCAGCAGCGCCCGCGCAATCGACAGGCGCTGCCGCTGGCCGCCGGAGAGCGTCACGCCGCGCACGCCCAGCTGGGTGTCGAGCTTCTGCGGCAGCCGCTCGATGAATTCGAGCGCGAACGCCTGCCCGCACGCTCGCTCGGCCTCCGCGCGCGTCGCGGCCGGGCGGCCATAGCGGACGTTTTCAAGCACGCTCGCCGCGAAAATAACAGGCTCCTGGGGCACTACTGCGATCGCGCCGCGCAATGCACGCGGATCGAGGGTGCGGATATCGAGGCCGTCCACGCGGATGGCGCCGGCCTGCGGATCGTAGAAGCGCAGCAACAGCGACAGCGCGGTCGACTTCCCGGCGCCGGAGGGGCCGACCAACGCGACTCTTTCGCCAGGCGCAACGGTGAGGCTGAATCTCTCGAGCGCAGGGTTCTGGGGCCGGGCCGGATACGCAAACGATACCGAGTCGAATTCAATGCCGCCGGCGCCGCCCGCCGGGAGCACGGCAGCCACAGGCGGGGCAATGATCGTCGGCTCGGTCTGCAAGAGTTCGACCAGGCGCTCGGTTGCGCCGGCCGCGCGCTGCAAGTCCGACAACACCTCCGAAATCGCGGCAATCGCGCCTGCCGCAATCGCGCTGTAGAAGATGAACGCCGACAGGTCGCCGGCCGTCAGGCTGCCGTCGAGCACGACGTGCCCGCAATTCCACAGGAGCACGCGGACTCCGCCGTCAACGATCAGCATGATCAGACCCACCAGCAGCGCGGACTGGCCGATGCGCCGCACGGCCACTTCATACGCGGCTTCCACGTTGGCGGCGAAATCGCGGCGCGTGGCGTCCTCGTGCACGTAGGCCTGGACGGTGCGCACCTCGTGCAGCGCCTCGTCGATGAACGCGCTCACGTCCGCAACCCGGTCCTGGCTTGCGCGTGAAGCGCGGCGCACGCGCCCGCCGATCACCGCTATGGGGAGCACGATCAGCGGCGCCAGCCCAAGCACGATCAGAGTCAGCTTGAAATTGGTGACGAGCAGCATGCCGAGCGCGCCCACCAGCAGGAGGACGTTGCGCAGCGCAAGCGAAAACCCGTAGCCGACGACCGCCTGGAGCAGCGTCGTGTCGTTGGTCAGGCGCGAGATCACTTCGCCGGTCCGGACGGTTTCGAAATAGCCCGGCGCAAACCGCAGGATATGGTCGAACACCGCGCGGCGGATATCCGCAATCACGCGCTCGCCGGTGCTCAGCATCAGGAAAAATCGCGCGTAAGTCGCAAGCGAAAGCAGCGTGGCCAGGCCGATCACCGCGACAAGCGCGCGGTCGAGCACCTCGGGACTCGCCGCGGCAAAACCCGCGTCGATCACATAACGCAAGCCCTGGCCCAGGGCGAGCACGCACGCGGCGGCGACCAGCAGGGCGCTCACCGCCGCCGCGATGCGCAGCCGGTACGGCGCCAGGAACCGCGCGAGGCGGATGAACTGCGCGAAATCCCGGCTGCCGGGACGCTCGGGCAGGCGATCGTTGAAGACTGACATGGGCCCGCACTGTACCGCAGGCGGGCGCGAACCTGCGCAAAGGGCCTAGCGGCCGTAAAAACGGTAGTTGTTGCGGCCGAGCTCCTTGGCAAGATACATCGCCACATCGGCGTTGCGCAGCAGCGTCTCGCCGTCACGCGCGTCGCCGGGAAACAGGCTGATGCCGATGCTCGCCCCGATGGTGAAAGAGCGTCCGTCGACGCGGATTTCGGGAACCAGCGTACGCAGGATCTTTTCGGCCACCACCGAGCAATCGGTTTCGAGGGCCAGTTCGGGAATCACGATCACGAACTCGTCGCCGCCCTGGCGGGCGAGCGTGTCGGCCTTGCGCACGCACCCCATGAGGCGGTTGGCGATCTCGCGCAGCACCGCGTCGCCCGCCTTGTGGCCGAGGGAATCGTTGACGGTCTTGAAATGATCCAGGTCGATGGCCAGCACGGCCAGCCGCGCATCGCGTCGTTGCGCGGCGAAAACCGCCTGCCGCAGGCGGTCGTCGAGAAGGCGCCGGTTCGGCAGGCCGGTGAGGGTGTCGTGATAGGCGAGGTAGCGCACCTCCTCTTCCTGGCGCTTCCTTTCGGTCACGTCCTGCGACACGCCGATCACGCGCGCGGGCGCGCCGTTCGGGCCGTAGACGACGTTGCCGCGCGCGGCAAGCCAGCGCACCTGGCCCTCGCGCCCGACGATCCGGAATTCGCAGGCATGCGCTTGGCCAGCCTGGAGCGCGCGGTCGCAGGCGTCCGCATAGCGCTCACGGTCATCGGCATGGATCAGGGTGCGGAAATCCGGATGGGTCGCCGCCCCCGGCGGCACGGGGCCCAGCAGGCCGGTCGGATCGCGGCCCCAGGCGAACTTATCGTCCGCCACGTTCCATTCCCAGTAATACAAGTCGGCGGCATCCACCGCCAGACGCAGCCTTTCGACGCTTTCGTAAAGTGCCGCCGCGGCGACTTTGACTCCGGTGATGTCGCGGGCGGTGCCCGTGGCACCGATGATCTGCGCCTTCTGGTTGCGCAGCGGAATTGCATTGAACGAAAGGTCCACCGCGATGCCGTCCCGGCGCTGATGCCTCGTTTCGTAGTCGTAAAGCGGCTCGCCGGCCAGAATCCGGCCGAACACGGCCTCGTCGCGCCCGCGCACGTCGGCGGCGAGCGATTCCGAGAAAGGGCGGCCGAGCATGTCCGAGGCTTCGCCGCCCCAGATGCGGCGCACCGCCGCCCCGTTGAGATAGGTCCAGCGCCCTTCGCGGTCGATCGACCAGATCAGGTCGTTGGAGGTTTCGACCAGGTTGCGGTACATCTCTTCGCTCTGCCGCAGCGCCTGTTCGGCAGCCCTGCGGTCTTGGGCATCGGAAAACGCAAAGATCGCGGCCGATTCCGGATCGGTGGGATCGAGCGCGCGGCCCAGGCTGCGGCACCAGACCGGCGAGCCGTCTTTGCGCACCATGCGCGTGTCATCCTCAACGATCCCGCCGCCGGCCAGGCGCGAATAGGCATCCGTGCCGACGGCCTTCCATGATTCCTCCGAGCCATACAGGAACCGCGTCGTCTTTCCCGCGAGCTCGCCCGCGCCGTATCCCAGGATCTGCTCGAGCCGCCGGTTGCAGCGCACGATCGTGCGCCTCTGGACAAAGGCGACACCCACCGGAAGGATCTCGAGCACCATGTCTTCTTCGGCAAGCACGGCCTGGTAGGCGGCTTCCGCGCGCTTGGTTTCGGTGATGTCGGTGAAGACCCCGACGATGCCGCCCAGCGGCGTGCGCACGGTCTTGCCCTGCAGCCATCGCCCGTCACGGGTGCGGTACTGGCGCAATTCGCCATTGCCCGCAAGGTGGCGCCGAATGCGGCGGCGCATCCACTCCTCGCGATCGGCCCCGTCCGCCGGCGAAATCAGCTCGGCGCTGTCGAACGCCGCTTCCGCGATGGTCCGGAACGCAGTGCCCGCGAGTTCCTCGGGGCGCTTGCCCGGCGCATACAGCGACGCGTATTCCATGTTGCACGCGACCAGGTTGTCCTTGTCGTTGTAGATCGCGATTCCGTCGGGCGAGCTGTCGATCGCGTCGCGCAGCCGCCCTTCGCTCGCCCCCAGCCTTTCGATCAGGGCTTCGTTCTCCAGGCGCGTGCGCAAAGTGCGTGCGACGGACCGGTGCAACTGACCGTAAACGCTCGCTATGGCTCCCGCGAAGACCACCACCATGACCGCCATCCAGGTGTAGGTTTCGATTCCCTGGGCGAAGAGCACCCAGGCCGACACGAGTAACGGCGGCAAAACGAAGCCGTGGAACGCGAGACGGCTGGGCGCGTAGATTCCGGCCGCTCCGACGATCATGCCACCGAGCACGAAAAGGATTGCCACGCGCTCGAGCGGGGTGCCAGGCTCGAAGAACAGTGCGGGCACGAGTGCCCAGATCGCGCCGGCCGCGAATGTTCCAACGCAAAAGCGCCGCTCCCACGCACGCGCTTCGGATCCGCGCGTTTGCGAGCGCAGGTACGACAGATGCAGCACTGCCCGGGCCACCACGACCGTCGCCAGCCCGGACAGCCATGCAACGAGCACGTCCGCAGCTACCGGGCCCCACAGGATCAGGGCAAGGATGGCGCCATTGAGCGGCGTCACCAGATAGGCCGGCCTTGCCAGGCTGAAGAGTTCGGCCACGCGTTCCTGGTCGAAGCGCTCCTCGCGCCGGGCGGCGCGGGAGCTTGCGAATGAATCGGGTTCGTTCAAGGCGTCGGGTTCCTGGTCGCGCTCGATGGGGCCAAGCTACGCCGTTGCAGGCGCGGCGCGCATCGAATCCCTCACAGGAAACACAATCTCTTGCAGATACGGAAATCCCGACGGACCAATGGCGCGCCACGGCCGACGAACGCAATGCACTCGCGCGACGTTTAGCCCTGTTACCGCGCCAGGCGCCGATCGAGCAGCTGGACCCAGTGCAGCACCCGGGCCTGCGTGCCTGACGCCAGATGGGTGAGGCAGCCGATGTTGGCCGTCGCTATTTCCTCCGGCATGCCGGCGTGCAGCGCGGCCAGCTTGTTGACGCGCAGCTGCCGCGCAAGCTCGGGCTGCAGGATCGAATAGGTGCCTGCCGATCCGCAGCACAGGTGCGCATCCGCCACAGGCGTCAGCTCGAACCCCGCCAGCTCGAGCAACGGCTCGACAGCGCCCTGGATCTTCTGGCCATGCTGAAGACTGCACGGGGAATGGAAAGCGATCTTTCGCTTCACTGCGTGGCGGCCGCCGAGGATTTTTTCCAGTCCTGCCCGCTCGGAGGCGAGCACCTCGGACAGGTCGCGGGTCAGCGCCGAAATTCGCGCCGCCTTTGCTGCATAGGCAGGCTCGTGCCTGAGCAGATGACCGAACTCCTTCACCATCGTCCCGCAGCCGCTCGCAGTCATCACGACTGCTTGCGCGCCGGCTTCGACCTGCGGCCACCAGGCGTCGATGAGCGCGCGAGCGTCCGCTTTTCCCGCCGCCTGGCGGTTCATGTGGAACCTGACTGCCCCGCAGCATCCGGCGCTTTCGCCTTCGACAAGCGAAATGCCGAGACGGTCCAGCACGCGCGCAGCCGCGGCGTTGATGGCCGGCGCCAGGACCGGTTGCACGCAGCCTGCGAGCACGAGCATCCTGCGCACATGCCGTGGCGGCGGCCAGGCGCCTGTTGCCTCGCCACGAGCGGGCACCTTGTCTGCGAGCGCGCGCGGCAGGATGGGGCGCACCGCGCGGCCAATTGCAAGCAGGATTCCAAATACGCGCGTACGAGGAAGGACGGCAGACAACGCCGCGCGCTGTATTTTCTGCCACGGACCGCGGGAGACACGCTCCTCCACCACCTTGCGGCCGATGTCGGCGAGGCGCCCATATTCGACGCCGGACGGGCATGTGGATTCGCAGGCACGGCAGGTCAGGCAGCGGTCCAGGTGAAGTTGCGTCCGCGCGGTGATTTCGTTGCCCTCGAGGGCCTGCTTGATGAGATAGATGCGCCCGCGCGGCCCATCCAGCTCATCCCCGAGCAGCTGGTAAGTCGGACAGGTCGCGGTGCAGAAGCCGCAATGCACGCATTTGCGCAGGATCGCATCGGCTTCGCGACCCTCGGGGGTGTCCCGGATGAAATCGGCGAGACTGGTCTGCATCAGTGGGCCTCGCCCGTGTTTGCGCTCGTCATTCCGGGTACAGGCGGCCGCGATTAAACACGCCGTGCGGATCGAACGCGGACTTCACTTTGCGGTGCAGGCGCGCAAGAACCGGATCGAGCTCGGGGAAAACCCCAGCGGTTCGATCGCCGCCGCGAAACAGGGTCGCATGCCCTCCGGCGGCCCTCGCAGCCTGCCGCACCGATGCGCGCTCCGCGTCCGTCTTCCACCAGCGCAGCGCTCCGCCCCATTCCACAAGCTGGCGGCCCGGGAGCGCAACGGAACGCGCCGTCGACGGAACCGACAAGCGCCATAGCGCACCCGGCTGGTCGAAAAACGGATGGCTGTGGTCGCGCACGCCTTGCCAGAGCAAAGACGCCGCAGCCTCGTCGATTCGTTCGCCGCCCAGTTTGGCGCACGCGGCATCCACCGCTGCCGCGGCCCCTTCGAGGCGCACGCTCAGTTCGCCGGCATTCCACACGCTTGCGCTGACGGGCAGAGGCCGCCCGCCCCAGTCATTCAACGTTGCGAGCGCTCCGGACTCGCCCAGCGTCAGCCGCAAGGTCGCGCTCCCTACCGGCAGCGGTAAGACCTTGATGGAGACATCGAGGATCACTCCAAGGGTGCCCATCGATCCGGCGGCAAGGCGCGAGACGTCGTAGCCGGCCACATTTTTCATCACCTGTCCGCCAAAGCGCAGCGCATCGCCACGCCCGTCCATGAGCGTGCAGCCAAGAACGTAATCGCGCACTGCGCCGTAATAGAGCCCGTTTGCCGCGCGTCGCGGACCCGAAAGACCGGCGGCGATGCAACCGCCCAGCGTGGCACCGGCGCCGAAGCGAGGCGGCTCGAAGGAGATCATCTGGCTGCGCTCGCCGAGCGCCGCTTCCAGGTCCGCGAGCGGCGTGCCGCAACGCGCGGTGACGACCAGCTCTGTGGGCTCATAGGTCACGATGCCCGAGTATTCGCGCAGGTCCAGCGGCTCGCCCTCGAGCGGGCCGCCGTAGAAATCCTTCGTTCCGCCGCCGCGCAGGCAGAGGCGGCCGCCGTGGGCGGCCGCCGCGCGGATCCGGTCCGCAAAACGCCCGAGCGCGGCCTCCATGTCAGAAGCGCGGCAATTCGGGGAAAGCCGGCTTCCCGGCACGGACGTGCATGCGGCCGTATTCCGCGCAGCGATGCAGCGTGGGAATGTTCTTGCCGGGGTTGAGCAAGCCATGTTCGTCGAAGGCCTGCTTCAACGCGAGGAACAGGGTGATTTCCCTGGTGCCGAACTGCACGCACATCTGATTGATCTTTTCTATCCCGACACCGTGCTCGCCGGTGATCGTTCCGCCGACGGCAACGCACTTTTCGAGCACCTCGGCGGCAAACGCCTCGGTGCGCCGAAGCTGCTCCGCATCGTTGGCATCGAAGAGGATCAGGGGATGCAGGTTGCCGTCGCCGGCGTGAAATACATTCGGGCAGCGCAGCCCGTATTTGCGCTCCATTTCCGCGATGAACCCAAGCATCTCTCCCAGGCGCTTTTTCGGAATCGTGCCGTCCATGCAGTAGTAGTCCGGCGAGATTCGCCCCACCGCCGGGAACGCCGCCTTGCGCCCGGCCCAGAATTTCACGCGCTCCGCTTCGTTTTCCGACACCCGCATCCGGGTTGCCCCGGAGCCGGACAGGACCGCCTTCATGCGGCCGATCTCCTCCTCGACTTCCTCCGGCGTCCCGTCGGATTCGCACAGCAGGATCGCCGCCGCGTCGAGGTCGTAGCCGGCATGCACGAATTCCTCCACCGCGTGCGTCGCGGGGCGATCCATCATCTCGAGGCCCGCGGGAATGATGCCGGCGGCAATCATGTCGGCCACCGCGTTGCCTGCGGTCTCGACTTCGGCGAACGAAGCCATGATCACCCGCGCCATTTCGGGCTTCGGCACCAGTTTGACCGTCGCCTCGACGGTGACCGCAAGCATGCCCTCCGACCCGATCGCCAATGCCAGCAGGTCATATCCCGGTGAGTCGAGCGCTTCCGAACCGAATTCGACTGGATCGCCTTCTATCGTATAACCACGTACGCGCAGCACGTTATGGACCGTGAGCCCGTATTTCAGGCAGTGCAGGCCGCCGGAGTTTTCGGCAATGTTGCCGCCGATGGTGCAGGCGATCTGGCTCGAGGGATCGGGAGCGTAATACAGCCTGTGCGCCGCGGCGGCTTCGGAGATTGCCGCGTTGCGCACTCCAGGCTGCACTCGGGCAATCCGCGCATGCGGATCGAGCGAAAGGATCCGGTTGAATTTCGCCATGCCGAGCAGCACGCCCTCGGCCGAGGGCAGAGCACCCCCGGAAAGTCCGGTTCCCGCGCCGCGCGGGACAACCGGAACTTTCAGCTGATGGCAGGTGCGCAGGATGCGCGCCACCTGCTCTTCGGTTTCGGGCAGCGCGACAACCATGGGCAGCTGGCGATACGCCGACAAGCCATCGCACTCGTAAGGCCGCGTTTCCTCGTCGCGATAGAGGACCGCGTGCCCGGGCATGAATTCGCGCAGCGCCGCAACGACTACGCGCTGGCGGGCGGCGTCGATGCTCTTGTCGAAGAGGTCGTCGGCGCCCATTCAGGTTTTCAGGTAGCGATCGGCCCAGGCCAGGCCGCGCAATGTGTCGCCCGCCGGATTGTATTCACAGCCGATCGCGCCCTTGTAGCCGAGCCGGTCGATTTCCGCGAGCAGGAACGGGAAGTTGAGCTCGCCCGTGCCCGGCTCGTGGCGGGCCGGGACATCGGCGATCTGCATGTGGCCGATGCGCGGCAGCAGCCGCTCGATCGTCTTCGAAAGATCGCCCTCCATGATCTGCATGTGAAAAAGGTCGTACTGGATGAAAGCGTTTTCCGCCCCGACCTCATCGAGGATCGCGGCCGCCTGCGCCGAGTTGTTGAGGAAGAAACCGGGAACGGTGCGCGTGTTTATCGGCTCGATCATCAGGGCGAGGCCGGCGGCCTTGAGTTCGCGGGCGGCAAAGCGAAGATTTTCGACGAAGGTCTTGCGGTACGGCTCATGTGAGAGGCCCGAAGGCACAATCCCGGCCAGGCAATTGAGCCGCGGACAGCGCACCGCCGTAGCGTAGGCAATGGCGCGGGCAACGCCTTCGCGAAATTCACCGACACGCTCCGGCAGGCACGCAATGCCTCTGTCGCCGGCGGCCGCATTGCCCGATGGAATATTGTGCAGCACGACTTCCACGCCCGCCGCGCGCACGCGCGTTGTGATCGCGTCCTTGTCGAACTCGTAGGGAAACTGGTACTCGACGAACTTGAATCCCGCGCGCTCCGCGGCGTCGAATCGGTCGAGAAACGCTGATTCGGTGAACAGGAGCGAAAGGTTGGCGGCGAGTTTGGGCATGTTCGCGCACGCTAGCCGGGCGCGTCGTTGACGTGCTGCTAAGATACTCGAAAACGCGTGGGTATTCCCGCCCGATACTGGAATTTGGTGCCTTCTTCCCTGCTGCGGCGCTTGCTGCCCTTCCTTTCGTGGTTGCCGCGCATCGACCGCGGATCCCTGCGCGTTGACGTTCTGGCTGGCCTCACAGTGGCATTGGTTGCGATTCCCCAGTCGCTCGCTTACGCGCAGCTGGCCGGTCTGCCGCCTTTCTACGGGCTGTATGCCGCTTTGGTGCCCACCGTGGTGGGAGCCCTCTTCGGGTCTTCGGCGCAATTATCGACGGGTCCTGTCGCGCTGACATCGCTGCTGACGGCCGCGAGCATTGCAGACCTCGCGACCGCGGGTTCGCAGCAGTACATCGCCTACGCGGTGACGCTGGCGCTGCTGTCGGGGATGTTCCAGCTCTCGTTCGGACTGCTTCGCCTCGGCGTGTTGATGAACCTCCTCTCCCATCCGGTGCTGATGGGCTTCGTCAACGCTGCGGCGATCCTGATCACGCTTTCGCAGGTCCCGCCCCTGTTCGGGGCCGCACCTCCGGCAACGGGCCACATCGTCTCGGACGCGTGGTACGTGCTGGAAAATGCCGGGCATGCGCACGGCCTCTCGCTGCTGTTCGGCGTTTCAGCGCTTGCAATGCTGATCGCGTTCAAACGGTACGCGCCAAAGTGGCCCGGAATCCTGGTTACCGCCGCGGCACTGACGGCCGCGAGCTATTTTTCCGGTTACGCCGAAGCGGGCGGCAGGATCGTAGGCGACATCCCCCGCGGATTGCCGGATTTTTCGCTGCCGCCGTTCGACTGGGATACGTGGATCCGGCTGCTGCCCGCCTCGTTAGCCGTGGCGGTTATCAGCTTCATGGAGGCAATGTCGAGCGCGAAGATCGCAGCCATCAAGACCGGCAAGAAATGGGATGAGAACCAGGAGCTCATCGGACAGGGACTGGCGAAGATTGCAGCCGCCGTTTCGCAGACGATGCCGGTAAGCGGCTCATTCTCGCGCTCGGCGCTCAATCTCTCGGCCAATGCGCGAACGGGTCTGTCTTCCATTGTGTGCGCTTTCTGCGTACTCCTGACCGTGCTCTTCTTCACCCCGCTGCTCAAGTATCTGCCGCAGCCCGTCCTTGCCGCGATCATCATCATGGCGCTTTCCAACCTGATCAACATTCGCAGCCTGCGAACGGCCTGGCTGGCCGGAAGGGACGATGCGCTCGCGGCTGCGCTGACCTTTGCCGCGACCCTCGCGTTCGCGCCGCAAATCCAGAATGGAATCTTCACGGGCATTCTCGTTTCGCTGGTGCTGTTCGTCTACAGCCGCATGCGTCCGAGCATGACGATCATTGCACCGGGAGACGACCCATCCTCCGGCGAGCGGATCCCGCCAGGCCTGCGGAATTCTGCGGGGATTGTCCGCTTCGACGCTTCGCTCGTCTTTGTGAACGTCTCGTATTTCGAGAGGGCGGTGCTGCGCCTTGCGCAGGACCACGCGGGGCTGCGGTCGATAGTGCTGTCCTTCGGGGCAATCAATGACCTGGACGCCTCGGGCGTCGAAATGCTGTCTTCGCTAGTGGACGAAATGCACAAGAAAGGCGTGGCCCTAGCGTTCAGCGGGGTCAAGCCGCATGTGCGCGGCGTGCTCGAACGCACGGGACTGGCGGGCATAATCGGGGCTTCCAACTTCTTCGCCAGCGAAACGCAGGCGCTGGAAGGCCTCGCCGCGCGTATGCTAGACTAAATTTCGCTCGGGGCTCATCGGCCTACAACAAAGAAAAGGAGTCATCCATGGGTGCCATTTTCCAGTCCTTGGGACGAACCGTTACGGCAGGCGTTGTTCTGTTGCTTGTGATCATCGGGCTTGTCGCGGCCATGTCGGGCGGTGTCGCAGTCAGCGGCCAGCACGCGTGGGTGAGTTTCTTCTTCCGCTGGCTTCACGTGCTGTCGGGCGTGATGTGGATCGGCCTGCTGTGGTACTTCAATTTCGTGCAGATGCCTTCCATGCCCAAGATCCCGGACGAGCAGAAACCCGCGATCGGCAAAGTCATCGCGCC
>JANMXB010000250.1:0-5268 GCA_031380765.1 Pseudomonadota bacterium
CGCCCGGTGGCCTGGATGTGCCCGCGTGGGTTCTTGCAGATCCACACGTCCGTGTAGGCAGGCGGAATGGCCAGACGCGCGATGCGCTCGAGTTCGGCCGGCTCGGTGACTCGGCGATCGTCCGGGCCCGCGTACGCGAACCGTTTTCCGCGCCGCAGCCTGCGGATGCCCGGCTGCGCATCGGACACGTAGACCAGGCCGGCCTGCGCCGCATCCTGTGCCGATTCCGAATTGTCGCTGGTCCCCATGGCTGCCTCTCAAAAAAAAGGCCGCGTCCTCGCGGCCCCTGCCGGCACTTGCGGCTACTGCCGCCGATTGAAAAAACACAACGCAGAAAGCGCCTTTTGCCGTTGATGCGGCGTGCGCAGCAGTTTGGCCATCGGCCCCGCGCCGGGGCATCGGAATCCAGCGGCTCGGGCTGTCAGAAAGAACCGACAACGGCGGGGCCGCCGCATCGATAAAATCCGGGATTCTTCTGGCGTCGGCCAGCCCGGGCAAGACACATGCCACGCAAAGCCACTTCGCCGCGCGTAGGACAAAGACTGCCCCCATCTCTATCCGGGTTCCTACATTGGCGTTCGGGGGCGGTGGCTAAACTGCGCCGAAACCTGCCACACCGGAGGAAGACAAGATGACTACCGCCGCAGAAACGAACTTGGCCGACCAGGTCGCGCATGCCGCGCTTCACAACCGCGCCGCGCCGCGGCGGGAGCCGCTG
This sequence comes from Pseudomonadota bacterium, assembly GCA_031380765.1. Taxonomy (GTDB): domain Bacteria; phylum Pseudomonadota; class Gammaproteobacteria; order Burkholderiales; family SG8-39; genus SZAS-79. The sequence continues at coordinate 719 of JANMXB010000250.1, forward strand.
CGGGTGCTGCTGGTCGAGGATTCGCCCATCATCCGCGAGCACCTTATCGAGGCGATCGCCACTTCCGGCCGGGTCAAGGTCGTCGGCTGTGCCGACACCGAATCCGAAGCCGTCAGCGCGCTGGAGAGGAACGAATGCGACGTGATCATCCTCGACCTCGGCCTGGCGGAGGGCAGCGGGCTGGAAGTGCTGAAATTCGCCCGCTCCGACATAGCGTACTCGCCGGTGGTGCTGATTTTCACCAACTACGCGCACCCCAATTCGCGCAAGCAGATGATGAAGCTCGGCGCCGACTATTTCCTGTCCAAGTCCGAGGACTTCAACCGGCTGCGCAGGATCATGGAGAGTCTGGCCTTCCCGCGCGGCGACGACGACTGAAAAAACGCACAGACCGGCATTGCCTTAAGCGGAAAAATATCTCACCGGAACCGCACAACTTTATTCACGCGAGGCCGCTCGCGCGGCCGCGGCACACTTAGGAGGCAAACATGAACTGGGATCGCATCGAAGGCAACTGGAAGCAGTTCAAAGGCAAGGCGAAGGAGCAGTGGGGCAAGCTCACCGACGACCAGCTCGACATGGTCGCCGGAAAGCGCGACCAGCTCGCCGGCAAGATCCAGGAGCAGTACGGGCTGACCAAGGACGAGGCCAACCGTCAGCTCGATGAATTCGAGAACCGCTACGGCAACTGGGATCCCGCAAAGGATCCGCTCAACCGCCACTAGCCAGTCAGGCTGAAAAACGCGGCCGTCGGCTGGCTTGCCACGCGACGCCATCCTGTAGGCCCTCGCCTACGCCGGGACGCTCCGCCGGCCGATATTTTTTTGCTCCTGATGGCGCTATCGTCGCGCCATTCGCGGGCTCATTGCAGAGAGCTTGCTCAATCACTCAAGGAGCCTGAAATGCTGAAATGGGCGTTGATCTTCTTCATCGTATCCATCGTTGCCGGACTGTTCGGGTTCACGGGCATTGCCGTGGGCGCGGCGGAAATTTCAAAGATCCTGTTCTTTGTGTTCGTGGTGCTGTTCGCGATCTTTCTCGTCGCGGGGCTGCTTGCGGTCGACCGGCTGAAATAGCATCGCGCACCAGCGCAAAGGCCACCCGCGGGTGGCCTTTTTTCTGGCTGGCTGCGCGGAGCGCAAACACGCTCGATGTAGGAGTTTGTCCTACAGCAGGTATGGGAGTCGGCTGATACATCAGGACCGGGCTCTCCCCGATTATGGGTCCGTGGCGCAGGAGTTCCGTGCGCCACGTTACTGAAACAGAACGGGGAGCGGCCAAATGAGCATCGATGCGAAGGGCAAGCGGTCCCCAGCGTCATCAAAACAATCAATGGAGGCTTGCTATGCGTGATTCCGACTACCCACATCCCAACCATCTCCTCGCGGCGCTGATGGCATCGGGGAGCGAGCGCCTGCTGTCGGGCCTGGAAATGGTGAGCCTCAAATTCGGCGACGTTCTGTACGAGTCGGAAAGCCGGATCCGCCACGCGTACTTCCCGACCACGTCGATCGTTTCGCTGGTTTACATGATGGAGGACGGCGCAACGGACGAAATCGCGGCGGTCGGCAACGAAGGGATCATCGGGGTGCCGATATTCATGGGGAGCGAGACCACGCCCAGCCGCGCGGTCGTGCGCTGCGCCGGATGCGCCTTCCGTCTCAAGGGCCACCTGCTGCTCGACGAATTCAACAAGTCGATGGCGGTGCAGCAACTTCTGCTGCGCTATACCCAATCGCTGTTCGCCCAGATCTCGCAGACGGCGGCATGCAACCGCCATCACTCCGTCCACCAGCAGCTGTGCCGCTGGCTCCTGTCGAGCCTCGACCGCCTGCCCTCCAACGAGCTCAAGATCACCCACGAGTCGATCGCCGGAATGCTCGGCGTGCGGCGCGAGAGCGTTTCCAAGGAAGCGGCTGAGCTGCAATCGGCCGGCCTGATCCACAATGGGCGCGGCCGCATTACGGTGGTCGACCGGCGCCGGCTGGAGACTCGGGCCTGCGAATGCTATCGCGGCATCAAGAGGGAGTTCGGCCGCCTGCTGAACCCCGCCGCCGTCACAACGTACGCCACGGACAATGTCACGGTTGGGAGGCATGTCCCGATTCCTCGCGCTGCCCAGACCCAGTGGAGCGCAACGGCCTGAACGTCTTTCGCGAGAGGGTTCCACGATGAAACACCAGCTTCCCCCCCTGCCGTACGATTACGCGGCCCTGGAGCCGCACATCGACGCGCGCACCATGCAGCTGCATCACGACAAGCACCACGCCACTTACGTGGAAAAGCTCAATACCGCGCTGGAAAAGTATCCCGACCTTCAGCCGCGCTCCGCGGCGTGGCTGCTCATGAACCTGGATAAGGTCCCCGAACCCGTGCGCACGGCAGTACGCAACAACGGCGGCGGGCACGTGAACCACACCATGTACTGGCGCGCAATGGCCCCCAAGGGTGGCGGGGCGCCGAAAGGCCCTCTCGCCGACGCGATCAAGCGTGACTTCGGCAGTTTCGAGAAATTCAAGACCGAGTTCGACCAGGCCGGCGAAAAGCTGTTCGGCTCGGGCTGGGTGTGGCTCGCGTGCGCAAAGGATGGCGGCAAGCTTTCGGTACTGACGACCCCCGGTCACGACAATCCGATCATGCAAGGCCAGTTTCCGATCATCGTCAATGACCTCTGGGAGCACGCGTATTACCTCAAGCACCACAATCGTCGTCCCGAATTTCTCGAGGGCTGGTGGCTCGTCGCGAATTGGCAGGAGGCCGCGCGCCGCTTCGAGCACTCCGAGCAGACCGGCGAGCTCGAGTGGGAGGACGAAGGGGCGGCTCTGCAGCCCGCATAGCGATGTTCCGCGCATGGCCGCAAGCCTCACGGGAGCGTTGAGACGCGGGCTCGCCGCCCCCCGGCTCGTCTGCGCAAAATGGTAAAGGCCCTTTTCGTCGTCGAGAACCTGGGCCTGTGGCCCGACGAGGTTGCGGGCGCGGACGTCGCGTTGGCGTCCCGCTACCTCGCGGGCGCGCCCTATGAGAGCGGTGCCTACGACAAAGTCTACAACCTGTGCGAATGCACCACGTACCAAGGGCAGGGATTCTATGTGTCGATGATCGCCGAAGCGCGCGGCCACCAGCCTGTCCCGAACCTGCGCACGATCGAGGACCTCGGCTCCGCGCCCGTCCTCGAGTTGCTTGCCCAGGAAATGGAGCCGCTCGTAGAGCAGCTTGCGGCGGCGCCGGAGAGCGGTGATGTGCTCGAGATCGACGCCTATTTCGGCGCCGACCCTTCGGAACGCTATGAGGCGCTCGCACGCCGTCTGTACGCGATCCTGAGGGCGCCTCTGCTGCGCGCCAGGTTCAAATTTTCCGGCGGGACCGGCAAACTCGATTCGGTGCACGCGCTGGCACTTGCGCAAGTCCCGGCGCACAAGCGCCCATTCCTGTCCCGGGCGGCGACGCAGGTGGTGTCGGGACGGCGCCAGGTCCACCGCGCACAGGCCGAGGGTCGGCCCGCTGTCGCCATCCTGCATGCCGGCTCAGCGACCGATGCCCCATCGAACCCCGAAGCGCTGCATCGCTTCGTGCGCGCGGCCACAAAACTGGGCATGAGCGCCGCGATCGTCGGCAAGGATTCGCTCGATCGCCTTGACCGCTATCACGCGCTGTTCATTCGCGACACCACCAACCTGAATCACTACACGTACGAATTTTCGCGCAAGGCCGCGGCCCTGGGCCTGGTTGTCATCGACGATCCCGAGTCGATCCTCGGGTGCAACAACAAGGTCTACCTGCATGAATTGCTGACCCGGCACAAGCTGCCGATGCCCAGATCCCTGCTGGTGCATCGCGAGAATGTCTCGCAGATCGTGCCTGCCGTCGGCCTGCCGTGCATCCTCAAGCAGCCCGATAGCGCCTTTTCGCTGGGTGTGCTCAAAGTGGAGACCGAAGAGGAGCTGCTGCGGACCGTCGAGCGGCTGCTGGAGAAGTCCGAGCTGGTCATCGCACAAGAGTTCCTGCCCACCGAATTCGACTGGCGCATCGGCATCCTCGATCGGCGTCCTTTGTATGCGTGCCGGTACTTCATGGCGCCGGAGCACTGGCAGGTGATCAAGCGCGAGAAAGGCGGTCGCACCGAGGGGGCCACGGCCGCCGTGCCGCTGGGCGACGTGCCGGCGGTGGTAGTCGAGGCCGCCCTCAACGCGGCCAACCTGATCGGAGCGGGCCTCTACGGCGTCGACGTCAAGCAGGTGGGCAAGACCTGCCGCATCATCGAGGTAAACGACAACCCCAACATCGACGCCGGCAACGAAGACGGCTTCCTCGGCGATGTGCTCTACGAAGAGATCATGAGCGTCATCAGGCGCAGGATCCAGGAGCGCGCGCCGGCGATGCCGCCTCAGGCCATTGCTGCGCCGGCATCGCAAGCCACGGCATGAGCTAAGCCGGGCGTCCGCAAACAGGCGATTGCGATCGGGCTGTCCGAAGCCCGCAAAGCGGGCGCGAAGGTGCCGAAGAAGAGGAAGAAGTCGCGTAAATGAGCAACGCGACAAGCTGATGGGCTG